>NZ_JAGUQP010000039.1 GCF_018704065.1 Desulfovulcanus ferrireducens
CTTAATCTTTTAATCTATTCTCTGTTTTTGTCAAGAACTTTTTTTCAACCCCGAACTCAAAACCAATCGCCTTGAGCCCCCCTCAAAAACGGGAAGTAGCTTCTATACCTACTAACTTCTTCCTGTCAAGATTTTTTTTGAAAAAAATTCTTTTTTAAAATTCCAAATGCTTAGGAGTCCTTGGAAAAGGAATAACGTCTCGAATATTGGAAACTCCTGTCAAAAACATAAGCAACCGCTCAAATCCCATTCCAAAGCCGGCGTGAGGGACAGAGCCAAAGCGACGCAAATCTAAATACCACCAATATTCGTCCTTTGATAACCCAAGATCTTTCAACCTGCTTTCAAGCACATCCACTCTTTCTTCTCTCTGGCTTCCACCAATCAACTCTCCAATTTTTGGAACCAGAACATCCATTGCGGCAACTGTCTGGCCATCATCGTTCAAGCGCATATAAAACGCTTTTATCTCCTTAGGGTAATCGTAAACAATAACTGGTTTTTTACAATATTCTTCAGTCAAGTATCGTTCATGCTCAGTTTGCAGATCCAGTCCGAATCCCACTGGGAACTCGAACTTTTTTCTTGCTCTTTTTAAGATAGATACAGCCTCTTTATAGGAAAGACGTACAAAATCTTCTTTTAAGATGTTCTCCAGGCGACTAGACAGGCCTTTATCTACGAAACGGGCAAACAAATCTAAATCCTGGGCACAATGCTTAAGTGCATATGAAACCAGCTTTTTTACACAGTCTTCAGCCAAAACCATATCATCTTCCAGATCAGCAAAAGCCATTTCCGGTTCAATCATCCAGAATTCCGCCGCGTGCCTGGGTGTATTTGAATTTTCCGCCCTAAACGTCGGACCAAAGGTATAAACGTCTCCCAAAGCACAGGCCAACGCCTCTGCCTCTAGCTGGCCCGAAACCGTGAGTAATGCTTTTTTCCCGAAAAAATCCTGGCTCAGATCAACCTGACCGGAAACCTTGGGTAATTGATTTAAATTTAGGGTCGTCACCTGGAACATTTCTCCTGCCCCTTCACAATCAGAGCCGGTAAGTATGGGGGTATGAATGTACCAAAATCCCTTATCATGAAAATATCTATGGATGGCAAAAGACAATTCAGCTCTGATCCTGTTTATGGCCCCGTATTTATTTGTCCTGGGCCGAAGATGGGCAATGGTGCGCAAAAATTCATCACTATGCCTTTTCTTTTGCAAAGGGTAGGTCTTTGGATCAGCGTAGCCGATAAGCTCTACTTCTCTGGCCTGAACTTCCCACTTCTGCCCCTTCCCAGGGGATTCAACCAGGCTACCCCTAACTTTTACAGCCGCTCCAGTGCCAATCTTCTCTAACACCGGATAGGTTGGGATATCGCCATCCACCACAACTTGTAGATTTTGCAGACAGGAGCCATCATTTATCTCCAGAAAAGAAAATCCCTTGGCTTCTCTTTTGGTTCTCACCCACCCTTTAATCAAGATTTCATCCTGAGGCTCTATGGCATTTAACGCATCTTTGATCTTAGTTCTCATCTTCTCTCCTTAATAGTTAAAGCATGCTCACAGGATCTAAATCCAGGCTGAGCCTGATTTTTTTATTCTGTCCTATTCTTTTTTCCATCAAGGCATAGAACTTTTTGATGTCCAGCCAATTCGATGCTTTCAGCAGACACTGGTATCTCTCCCGACCTTTTAACACCTGCAAGGGAGCTGGAGCTGGCCCCAGTACATTTACTTTTATGCTTCTGGCAAGCTCTTGTACTATTGCCTTAAGTTTAATCAATAGATTTTCCTTTTCCTTCCAGCCGACCGGAAAACTCAAACGAACCAAAGCCAGTTTGACAAAGGGCGGATAGGCAAACTTTTCTCTGCGCTTTATCTCCTGGACATAAAATCCTTCATAGTCATTATTTAAAATATAGTCCCAGCAGTAGTGATTGGGATTTCTGGTTTGAATATACACTTCACCGGGCTTATTGCCTCTTCCGGCACGGCCAGCCATTTGGGTCAGAAGCTGGAAAATCCGCTCTGTGGCGCGATAGTCGGGAAGCCCTAAACCCAGATCGCCATCAATAATGATTCCCAGAGTCACATTAGGGAAGTCATGGCCTTTACTAAGCATTTGAGTTCCAACCAAGACCTGGGCCCAACCTCTGGCAAACTTATCTAAAATTTCTTCCATACTCCCTTTTCGTCTTGTACTATCCCGATCTAACCGCAACACTTTCACTTTATCGGACAAATTTTGAGCCAAAAATTCTTCCAGCTTCTCTGTTCCTTCTCCCAGGGGTAAAAAACTACAACTTCCGCAATGTGAGCAAATGATAGGGAAGGGAAGCGACAGTCCACAATAATGACAAACCAGTCTTTGCCTGGCTTTATGGTATGTAAGACTAACCTGACAATGAGTACATTTGGCTACCTCCTGGCACTGTTCACAGTATAAAATAGGAGCATAACCGCGCCTGTTATGTAATATTACAGCCTGCTCACCTTTGTCTAAAACCTCCAGCAACCGTTCATAACATACAGAAGACAGCGGACCAAATTGGGCCGGACTCGCTCCCAGATCAACCAGATGCACTGCAGGGAGAATACTTTGGCCTATCCTTTTTTTTAATTCAATTTTGTGGATCTGCTTTTTTTCAACAGCAAAATACGTCTTTATATCCGGAGTTGCAGAACCAAGAACAAGCAGGGCTTTTTGGCTTCTGGCCAAATAATAGGCTATCTCCTTAGCCTGGTAAATTAAATTCTGTTCTTGTTTATAACTTTCAGCGTGCTCCTCGTCGATTATAATCAAGCCCAGATTTTTTAAGGGCAAAAAAAGACTGGATCTGGTCCCCACGAGAACAAACGGATCACTTTTTTTGTTTAATTCAAAAAATAAATCTTCCTTTTCTTTAGCCGACTTTGTCCCGTAATAAATATATAAATCCTTTGGACCAAGCTGTTCTTGGGCCCTGTTAAACAGTTGCCAGACCAGTGCAATCTCAGGCCCCAAAATTAGCACGGAACGGCCTTTTTTAAGAACTTGTTTTGCGAGCTCCAGGTAAACAAGAGTTTTTCCGCTCCCGGTAATGCCATGCACCAGAGCAACTTCTGCTCTTTCCTGCTGTAGAAGGCCAAATAAATACTTAAGAGCACGCTCCTGTTCCGAGGTCAAAGAATACTTATTTTTTGCGACGTGAGTAGTTTTTTTAGTTTCCAAAGACTTGTCAGACTGAAACGAAACAAGACCTTTTTGGGCAAGTCTTTTTAAAACCGCATATATATTAGGCCCAAAAACCCTGCGTAATGTACTTTTGGTTGTAGGGCCATTTTCCCACAAAAAATCCATGACCTGCCACTGTGCCCTGGCATTCGGCATAATCGGCCATGGCGGCTCCATTACTACATTGACGAGTTGGGTGTTACTTTGAACTTTTGGCCTGACAAAGGAGACTTTTCCGGCCAACCACTCTTTAGTTAAGGTCTGACATAGAGATTCATCATCAAAAACATCCCTAATGGACAGTTCCTTATTTTGATCAGCAAGGATAAATTTCTTGGGAAGAATTTTTAAACCTCTGGGCAGGACCTGGGCTAAAATTTTCCCAGGGGACACCATCTGACGCTTGGCCAAATCCTCGACCATCCTTAAATAGTCAGGTGTTAGTAAGTCCTCTTCCAGGGGCCAAAAAACATATTTTAACTGTTCGCAAGGAAATAAGGATTTTTCTTTTCTGGCCAAAACCCCCAAGCGCAAACTGTTTTTTTTGCCTAGGGGGACAAGGACGCGCTGCCCCTTACGCCAGATATGCTCAGGAAAATATTTCGGGACTTGGTAAGTCAGCGTTGAATAAGGTGGGCTTAACAGATAAACTGTCCACGTACGTAATTCGTCGTTCGTCATTCGTGATTGCAATAAAAATCACGGATTGGCAGTGGCATGTTCAATATTTATTGTTTCATGCGCCCTTGCCAAAACCTTCATAAGCGTTAAAATTTCAGATGGAATAGATGAATTATTTAACCTCTCAAAACGATTTTGAAAACCTTGCGGAGAAAAAAGTTCATCTGGCAAGTCAATATTTATCCCTCTCCATTCAAAAGTGCATTCCCAATTTTGGGTCTGATGAACTATGCTCATTTTTTTTGGAAGCCAGAAATTCCCTATTTGGTGATATTTTGACCAGTTGAAATCAAAATTATCCCCTCCATCCCCAAAAACCAAGCGCACAGGAAGCATCAAATTATTATCCAGCCAAATCTGCAAAGACTCACCACCTAGCACCAAACAGGGGGTGTACTGCAAAAATTGATAACTCAAAAGGTTTGTATCGAGACCTCTTATTATCCACCAATTAAGATCTTTGCGCCAAAAATTGAGTACTGGCCTTGGTTTAAGCTTGAGCTCGGGGTAGGCTAAAATAACTTCCTGTCCCCTTCCCAATCCGGCCCAAACAACCTTGTTTTGGCCTTTAACCTGAATTGTCCATTCTTCACGCCACAAATTTCCTTTTTGCCAGAGCCGTACAGAGAGCTTTTCTTCCAGGTCGTACGTACATACGACCTGGAAGGCATTAAGGCTATTCAAATTCTTAAGCCATCTGGCATTCACTTCCTCAATGTCCGGGAAAAAACCCCAGGCTAACTCTACAGAAGAAAATATTGCTAGCAAAAACAAAAATATTATCTTTGAGCGCAAGGCAGAAGTTCCTCCAGACTGGAAATCAAATCTTGACGTAAATCCTCATCTTTCAGCGCAAAGTAAATATTCGCGGTCAAGTAGTCGACCCAGTCACCAATATCAAAACGCTGTCCAACCATCTTTACAGCTAACAGCCTGTTATTCTGAGCCAGAGCCTGCAGAGCGTCAGTAAGCTGGTATTCGCCCCCGTGTCCTGGCTCAAGCTTCTCTAAATAATCAAAAATTTCGGGCGTCAGCACATAACGACCTACAATAGCCAATCTTGAGGGAGCATCCTCTGGCTCTGGTTTTTCAAAAACCTGTCTCACCCGAAATAAGTCCGGAGCAAATTCTTCTGCTTGAATTATACCGTATTTTGAAACCTTTTCTTTTGGCACTTCAACCACACCAACTACAGGCATGTGTTCATTCCGAGCCACATCGACCAATTGCTGGATTGCCGGCTCCTGGCTAAACATTAAATCGTCCCCGACCATTACTGCAAAGGGCTCCTGCTTAACCACTTCCCTGGCGCAAAGGACAGCATGGCCCAGACCTAGTTGTTCTTTCTGACGCACAGAAATGATATTGACCATCTCGGCTACTTCCTGCACCTGCCTCAAGAGGTCATATTTTCCGGCCCGCTTTAAAACAGCCTCCAAGGACAGGTTGCGATCAAAATGATCTTCTAACACCCTCTTATACTGGTTGCTGACAAAAACCACGTCAGTTAAACCAGCGTGCATAGCCTCTTCGACAACATATTGCACTGCTGGTTTTCTATACACCGGCAACATTTCTTTCGGAAGATTTTTAGTCGCAGGCAAAGACCTTGTTCCCCAACCAGCAACTGGAATAACTACCTTGGTCACTTCCATAACTTCTCCTTTATATGATTTGTTGGGTGGATGGGTGGATAAGTTAATGAGTAAATAAGCTGATAAGTTATTAACTTCATGAAAAACTTTAGCCTTTAGCCATATATTTTAAGAATCCCGTTATCGTTCTACCCATCACCCCATTAACCCATCTTCCACAGCCTGAGCCAAATCCTGAGCAATGCTTTCTACCAGTTCCTCATTTTCACCTTCTACCATGACCCTGGCTACCGGTTCAGTGCCTGAATAGCGCAATAGAACTCTGCCCCTTCCTTTAAGTTTATCTTTCGCATCTTTTACGGCCAACTGGATACTGGGCACCTGTTCAAAAGGCACTTTGCGCTCAACATGCACATTAATCAGTCTTTGAGGAAAAGGAGTCAACAAACCTGCCAACTCAGACAGGGGTTTCCCCTTTTGAGCCATAATTTTTAATAACTGTAACGCAGCCAGGATGCCATCTCCTGTGGTACTGTAATTGAGAAAAATTAAATGTCCTGACTGCTCACCACCTAAGATAGCCCCTTTCTCCCGCATCGCCTCAACTACATAGCGGTCACCTACCTTGGTACGCAAAAGTTTTCCACCTTTTTCCTGCATAAAAATCTCGAGAGCCATGTTGCTCATCACTGTAGTCACAAGGAGTCTCCCCGGAAGCTGATCATGTTCCATGAGTTCCTGGGCACAAATGGCCATTATCTGGTCCCCATCTAAAACTCTCCCCTGCTCGTCTACAACTATTAACCTGTCTCCATCTCCATCTAAGGCCAGACCGATATCCGCACCGTGATCGCGCACCAGACTGGCTGCCACTTCTGGATATAATGAACCGCATTTCTTGTTGATGTTTAACCCGTCAGGAGAAACGCCAACCTTGATCACTTTGGCTCCTAACTCTTCAAAAATAAGAGGCGCTACCCGGTAAGTGGCTCCATTAGCACAATCAAGAACAATTTTAAGTCCATCCAATGTGAGATCGGCCGGAAAACTATTTTTTAAATAAACAATATATCGCCCTGGACTGTCCTGGATTTTAAAGGCACGGCCCATCATCTCCGGCTGAGGATGTTTCCAATCCATATCAGGCGAAAGGACCATCTCTGAAATCTCGTCTTCTACACTGTCCGGAAGTTTAAACCCGGAACGATCAAAAAATTTAATCCCATTGTCCATGAAAGGATTATGCGAGGCCGAAATCACAACCCCTAAGTCCGCACGCATATTTCTGGTCAAAAAAGAAATAGCAGGTGTAGGCATCGGCCCGACCAAGTAAACATCCATTCCAGAAGCACAGAAACCAGAAGTAAGAGCACTTTCAAAAACATATCCTGAAAGACGGGTATCTTTGCCAATCAATACACGATGTTTTTTATGTCCGTTACGAAAATATTGGCCTGCTGCCAGGCCCAAACGAAGCACTATCTCCGGCAACATTGGGAAAATATTGGCCTGTCCTCGTAAACCATCAGTGCCAAAGAGCCTGTTTCCCATCATTTCCTCCATTTATTGTAAGTAGTAAACAGTGAGACGTGGGAAGTGAATAATGAAACCACCATTTTCATCAATAACAACGAATTTTACCAAATTTCTCATCTTCTTATCTTCCCATCTTCCTTCTTCTCTCCTCTGATCTGAACAGCGACTTTCTCTGGTCGCTTCTGAAGTAACTTAGTATCAGGCGGTAATAATACCTGATAATCTAAATCATAGTTGCCTGGTTGCATATTCTTTTTTACTTCTAACCGAACACGAATCTTATCCCGCCAGCCCTCTTCTTTCAAGCGGTACAAAGGTATAGCCAATTTTAAACGCACAAATTCTTGATCAGAGACAACTGTTATGCCTCGTGGTTTCTTAAACACGATAGGTCTGCGTACCCAAAGCTCCTTGGTCTTTGGGACAAATTTAAACTCCACCTGTACTTCACCAACGTCTGCCTCAATCTCTGGCAAAAGGTCCAAACCGATTTTTCCTACCCACGTTAGTGGCACGCGCTCTTTAATTTCAACAACTTTGGTCTTAATATCCTTAATCTTTTCAACCAGAGTACTTGGCCCTTTAATAGTAATAGATTCCGGCTGTGACCGAACGCTTATGAGCTCGAAATACCTGCTAATTTGACTCTGCCATTTCACTGTAACCGGAACCTCTTTGATAACCAACTCATCCACCATTAACTCGAGCCTGGAAGGAATCACCTCTACGACCTCCAACGGCCTGGGGAAGGCAATGTTCTTGGGATTTAAGACCAAAACATTGCTTCCTTTACGCACATTGGATAAATCCAGGGTGTAACTAATTTTTTTCTCTTCCACTCTTTCCAGAAGGGCTTTTGTCCCTCTGATACGTACCTGGATTTTATTCAACATACCCTTGGTAATTAGATAATTAGGAGGCAAATTAATAATTTCCAGAGGGACGTCCACCCAGATCTCTACCTTTTCTCGACCACTGACCAGATACCAGGCAAAAAAGGCCAGGGCCAGGGCCAAAAATCTATACTGCCAGTTATTGATAAAACTTCTTATTTTTCCCATGCTGCTGCCAGTACCCTGCGCAAACGAATTTCATCCAGACTAGAAGTAAGCTTACCTCCAATGGCCACAGAAATGCTCCCCCTTTCCTCGGAGATGACAACGGCAATTGCATCACTATCTTCGGTTATACCCATTGCAGCTCTATGCCTGGTCCCCCAATCAGATCTATGCGTTACACCAACAGCCAGAGGTAAAATACACGCAGCTGCTTCAATGGTATTGCCTCTTATGATAACGGCACCATCGTGCAAAGGGGAACCGGGATAAAAAATAGTTTGTAATAACTCCTTTGAAAATTTCGCCTTAACTTCAACACCCCTTTCAATAATATCTCCCAAAGGCATCTTCTTTTCAATGACTACCAGGGCTCCAATCCTTTTTCTGGCCATTTGCACGAGGGCCAGAACTAATTCGTCCAAGACTTCGCTCTCCAGCTTGGATCTTCGCCACAGACGGCCTGCTCCCATGGCTGCCAGGGCCTTGCGGATATCTCTCTGAAAAAGAATAATAACTACCAAAAATATAGAGCCAAGAAAATTAGCCAGAAGCCAGTGCAAAGTATAAAGTCCCAGCTCTCCTGCTAGATAATAAGCAATCAGGATAAGGAGCAAACCATAAATAACAGAAACGGCCCGTGTACCTTTAACCAGGAGGATAAGGCGATAAAACAGATAGGCTACGATGATGATATCAATTATATCCCGCCAGGAAATCTGTATATCGCCAAGGCTTAATTGAAGCATTTTTTAAATCGAAGAAACAATTTTTAAGGTATCTGCTGTTAGTTTAACTTCATGAACACGATGAATTTTCACCCCTTTGTGAGCCATAAGAGCCGTACCAACCTGCGTGGCCACAAAACGCTCCTCAGGCCTTAAGCCCAAAAGTTTTTCCCACAATGACTTATTGGACAGGCCAATATATATAGGCCTGTCAAGATAAAAAAATTCTTGAATCCGTCTTAAAATGTCCAGGTTATGCTCAAGAAGTTTACCAAAACCAATGCCCGGATCCAGAACGATATTCTCTTCAGGTAGACCAGCCTTAACCAGTTTCCCAAGATATTTTTCAAAAAAAGATTTAATCTCATCAACAACATCTGTATATTTTGGATCATGCTGCATGGTTTCCGGCCTGCCTAGACTATGCATGAGAACGTAACCAGGCTTATACTGAACGAGCACGTCAATTAAAGAGGGATCAAATCTACAGGCAGATACATCGTTTACAATTACTGCCCCGGCCTCCAAGGCTTCTTTGGCAACCCTGGCTTTGTATGTATCTACCGAAAGTAACGCCTGTGGATATTTAGCTAAAATCTTATTGACTACAGGAATGACCCTTGTAAGTTCCTCCTCTAATTCAACTCGGGGCGAAAAAGGCCTGGTACTTTCACCGCCAACATCTATAATATGTCCTCCCTGGCTTAAAATCTCTTCGGCACGGTTTAAAGCTTTATCAATGGTATTGTATTCCCCCCCATCATAAAATGAATCCGGAGTGACATTTAAAATACCAACAATCAAAAAAGGGGCAGGGTCAACCACCCTACCCCTGCCCACTGACCAGCAAATATCGTTTAGCTGCATTCGCTCAATCATCTAACCTGATTCCTGTGAACCAAATGTTATAATTATTTAGCTTAGAGTGACTAAAGTAAACCAGTCTTTTGTGCACCAAATATAAATTTTAAGGTTACAAAAAACTAACCTTTGCCGCTCTAAGCTCAAATTAGACTAATCTTCATCAATAGCAAAACTTTCTTCTCCTTCCGGATTTTCTTTTTCTTCTTCTCCTTTCTTCTCCCCCCTATTTACCTTTTCTTTTTCTTCTTCAGTCATTGGGGGCAACTCCTCTCCACGCATAATTTTATCCACTTCCTTGCCAGTCAAGGTCTCTCTTTCAAGCAAGGCCAAAGAAATCTTATGCAGGACATCCAGGTTATCGGTGAGCAATTTCTTGGCCCGATCATAAGCTTCCTGGACGATTCTTCTTACTTCGCTGTCGATTAAACGAGCTGTCTCTTCACTATAATCCTTGTGGTGAATGAGATCGCGGCCTAAAAAAACCTCCTGGCCACTATCACCAAAGGCCAGAGGTCCCACGGCATCACTCATGCCCCATTCACAAACCATGCGCCTGGCCATTTTTGTGGCCCGTTCTATATCATTGCCTGCTCCTGTAGTCATCTCATTGAAGACAATTTCCTCAGCAGCCCGACCTCCCAAAAGAACTGCCAGGTTGTTTTCCAAAAAGGTCTTTGAGTAATTGTGCCGATCATCTACAGGTAGCTGCATGGTTATACCCAAAGCACGCCCGCGAGGAATAATAGATACTTTGTGCACAGGATCAGTCTTGGGTAAAAGTTTCGCCACCAGGGTATGTCCTGCTTCATGGTAGGCTGTTGTTTTTCTTTCTTCTTCACTTAAAATTACACTACGCCTTTCCTTACCCATGAGCACCTTATCTTTGGCCTCCTCAAAATCATTCATATCTACCTGATCTTTATTCTTCTTGGCAGCGTGGAGCGCGGCCTCATTGACTAGGTTTTCCAGGTCAGCTCCAGAAAATCCGGGAGTTCCTCTGGCAATGACCTCCAGATCAACATCTTCGGCCAACGGAACGCGTCGGGAGTGGACTTCCAAAATCTTCTTTCGGCCATTCAAATCTGGATTAGGCACGACAACCTGTCGATCAAACCGACCGGGACGCAGCAGGGCAGGATCTAAGACATCCGGTCTGTTGGTGGCTGCGATAAGAATGACTCCTTCATTAGACTCAAACCCGTCCATTTCCACCAGTAATTGGTTCAATGTTTGCTCGCGCTCATCATGTCCGCCACCAAGGCCAGCTCCCCTTTGCCGGCCTACAGCATCAATTTCATCAATAAAGATTAGACAAGGGGCATTCTTTTTACCCTGAATAAACAAATCGCGCACCCTGGCTGCGCCCACACCAACAAACATCTCGACAAAATCCGAACCGGAAATGGAGAAAAAAGGCACGCCAGCTTCCCCGGCCACGGCCCGAGCAAGAAGAGTCTTACCCGTTCCAGGAGGTCCTACCAGCAACACCCCTTTGGGAATACGCCCCCCCAGGCGGGTGAACTTCTTGGGATTACTCAAAAATTCCACCACTTCACTCAGTTCTTCCTTGGCTTCGTCCACCCCGGCTACATCGTCAAAAGTAACCTTGGTATCCTCCTGGGTAATCATCTTAGCCTTGGAGCGACCAAATGAGAGGGCCTTGCCACCTCCCCCCTGCATCTGGCGCATGAAAAAAATCCAGACCCCGATTAATAAGAGCATGGGGAACCAGGAGACAAAAACCGTTACATACCAAGGGGCTTCTTCCTCAGGCTGAGCTTCTACCTGAACATTATTACCGACTAATAGACTAACCAGAGATGGATCGTCAGGCGCATAGGTTGTAAACCTCTGGTCATCAGCTAAAAGTCCTGTAATTTTTTTCCCCTGAATCTTTACAGCCACCACTTCACCCTGCTTTACTTTGGTTAACATCTCCGTATAAGTGAGTTTTAATTGCGGGGCCTGTGGCTGGTTAAAAAGATTAAATAAGACAACCATGATTAAAGAGATGGTTGCCCAAAGAAATAAATTTTTAGAAAAACTATTCAAATCCCTACCTCCAACTTTCTTGCTTTCTTGCTTTTTGAGTATAAAGTGTAAAGTTTATTAGTTAGAAAGTAAATCTGAAATTATAAGAAAGATTGACCTGATGTTTAGCCGTGCTGATTTTTTACACCAACACAACCTTAAACCAAACTTCAAACTTTAAACTTCAACTTTAAACTTGATAATATTTAACCATCCTGATATATGTTTCTTTCTTGAGCGGAAGCGTATCGTCACCGGTGTGGCGCCTGGACTTCAAATCCAGTGGGCGGCCGAGAGGTCGTCGGTAGGTTCGACTCCTATACGCTTCCGCCATTTTTTTGTCTAAGCCACTGCCTTGCCCATTGAATCTGTCTTTGCACAGACTGAGGACCTGTCCCCCCAGGCGTTTCTCGTCTGCTAACTGCCTGCTTAAAATCGAGCGCAATATAAACATCTTCTTCTATCTTTTCCGAGAACTGTTTTAGTTCCTTAATAGCTAGGTCTTCCAATCCTACACCCTTTCTTTCGGCGTAAGCAACTATATTCCCGGTTATGTGATGTGCCTGCCTGAAAGGTATCCCTTTTCCTACCAGATAATCGGCTAGCTCAGTGGCATTCAAGAACCCTTCTTTCAAAGCCCTGTTCATGGCCTGTTCATTGAACTTAATCTCCTCCATCATCCTGGCCATAATTTGTAATGACATGTATACTGTCTTATGCGTATCCAAAAATGGTTCTTTATCCTCTTGCATATCCCGGTTATAGGCCAAAGGAAGTCCTTTTAATGTTGTCAGAAGAGAGATTAAGTTGCCAACAGAGCGTCCTGTCTTGCCGCGCATAATTTCTGCCACATCAGGATTTTTCTTTTGGGGCATAATGGACGAGCCCGTGGCAAAAGCATCAGGCAGATATATAAACCCAAAACCTGGGTTAGCCCACAAAATAATTTCTTCACACAACCTGCTCAAGTGAATCATTATTGTTGAACCGATAAACAGAGCCTCGAGCACAAAATCCCGGTCAGAGACAGCATCCATGCTGTTTGAAAATATTTCATCAAGCCCAAGTTCATCAGCTACCATCTTCGGGTTCAATGGATATGTCGTCCCTGCCAGTGCTGCTGCCCCCAAGGGAGAAACCCTCACCCTTTTCTGGGCATCAAGGATGCGTTCGAAATCACGGCAAAACATCTGCACGTAAGCTAGAAGATGTTGAGCCAGGCTTACTGGCTGAGCAGGCTGCAAATGCGTATAACCGGGCAAAATCTTGTCTGCATTCTTCTCGGCTTGATCCACGAGAACAGTCACCAGATCGATCAAAGTATCTTGCCATAAGGATAAACACTTTGACACATGCAAGCGAAAATCAAGCGCTACCTGATCATTCCGGCTTCTTCCGGTATGAAGTTTTTGACCAACAGGGCCTACCAATTCTGTAAGCCTGTGTTCAATATTCATGTGCACGTCTTCCAGGCTCTTTTGCCAGGTAAACTTGCCTTGCTCGATCTCTTTTTCAATTTGGTTAAGCCCCTCGATTATCTGTTCAACTTCCTCCTGAGACAAGATTCCCTGGGCAGCCAACATCCGGGCATGAGCCTTGGACCCAGCAATATCCTCGGCATATAGCTTTTGGTCAAACTCAACCGACTGGGTATATTCTTCTACCAGGGGCGCAGTACTTTCTTTAAACCTGCCACCCCATAATTTTGTCTTTACATCCTTTTTTGCGTCCATCTATTATTCTTATATTCTACAGTATTTTTTTATTTCTGGGGTTATTCTCTCAATTTTCTAACCAATTATGCTCTCACAATCTTTTAACCTTTCCTGGTTAACAGCCTAAGCCCCTGCAACCGGATAAAGCCGGCAGCATCCTTTTGATTATATACCTCATCTTCTTCAAAAGTGGCAAGATCAGCCTGATAAAGAGAATAAGGCGAACGTCTGCCCAGAGGATATACTCCGCCTTTATACAATTTTAACCTTACTTCGCCAGTAATATACTCCTGGGCTTTGTCCATCGTGGCCTGCAACGCTTCACGCTCCGGCGAAAACCAAAAGCCATTATAAACCATTTCTGCATACTTAGGGATTAAACTGTCTCTCAAATGCATGGTCTCTCTATCCATGCACAAGCCTTCCAGGTCACGGCGGGCTACATATAGAATTGTCCCACCTGGAGTCTCATAAACACCCCTGGATTTCATCCCCACGAACCTGTTCTCCACCATATCCACCCGGCCAATACCATGTTTTCCACCCAACTTGTTAAGTTTTTTAATAAGTCTCGCCGGGCTTAAGCGCTCTCCGTTTACAGCCACGGGATCACCCTTTTCAAACTCAATACTTATGATCTCTGGTTCGTCCGGGGCCTTTTCCGGTGGAACGGCTAACAAATAAGTCCCGGGCCCTGGTTCTGCCCATGGATCTTCCAGTTCCCCTCCTTCAAAGGAAAGGTGTAAAAGGTTACGATCACAGCTATAGGGTTTTTCTTTGGTCACTGGCACGGGGATACCGTTTTCCCGGGCAAATTTTAAAAGCTCTGTCCTGGAGTTTAAATCCCATTCACGCCAGGGAGCAATAGTTTTCAACTCCGGTGCAAGGGCCATAACCGTCAGTTCAAAACGCACCTGATCATTTCCTTTTCCGGTTGCACCATGGGCCACTGCCTGGGCTCCCTCTTGCCTGGCTATCTCAACCATCCTCTTTGCAATTAACGGCCTGGCAATGGAGGTGCCCAAAAGATATCTCCCTTCATAGATTGCCCCGGCCCGAAACATGGGAAAAATAAAATCCCTGGCAAACTCTTCCTGTAAATCTTCAATATAGACCTTGGATGCTCCTGTTGCCATGGCCTTCTCTTCAAGGCCGGTCAACTCCTCTTCCTGACCCAGATCAGCAGTAAAGGTTATTACTTCACAGGCATAGGTCTTTTGAATCCATTTCAAAATAACCGAAGTGTCCAACCCTCCTGAATAGGCAAGAACAACTTTCTTTATCTCTCGCATCCATCCTCCCAAGTAATATTTAAAAAGTTAAGAAATTAAAATTGTTAAAAGGTTAATTTTATCTTATTTACTCAACTTCCTGACACGATTAACATCCTCAAATTATTACACAATTGAAGAGTGCATTTTCTGAAATGCATTACAAACGGGTTGGGTAACACATCTTGGCGAAGATTGCGGAAGTGCTGTGCATAGGGAGGTTGTTCCATCGAACTTTCGAAACCCATCATAACAACAGAAAAGGCATTAAATAATATTCTATTGACTAACCCCATTATGCACAGCCCGCAAGCAAGCCTTAGATGTGTCCAGGTCTTTGTTAGCATTGAAGAAAATGCGCTCGCAAATTAACTCAGCAACTGTGTTTTTTGTCAATAGTTAATGGTTAAAATTTATTGGTTAGTTTATTTTGTTTTCAAGAACAATTTT
>NZ_JAGUQP010000040.1 GCF_018704065.1 Desulfovulcanus ferrireducens
GGCGGTTCAGTACCCCTGGAACTCAATGTCTACACAAGTGATGGCAATCTGTACCGGCAGTTAAGGAACTTTTAAGAGGATATCTATACCTAAATTATGCAATTTTTTTGCAGTTCAAACTTTGAGATTGCTTCGCTCCACTTTGCTTAAGCTCGCAATGACAGGGGCGAGATTGTCATTGCGAGGGCAGCGTAGCTGCCCGTGGCAATCTCACCCATTGGGAGAAAATCGCTGGCTCAAAATGTACTTTTATTTCAATATGTTTAATGTAAAACTCAATTAAAAGACGTTTAATTTAGGTTTAAAAAATTTATAACACATAAAAACCAAAAATTAAATGGGTTCAAGAAGTGGGCTATGAAGAATAAAAATCTTGTTCTTGGCATTGGTAATCCTTTACTAACTGATGACCGGGCCGGTATTGAGGTGGTAGAAGAAATTGTGCGTGAAGGATTGCCTGTAGATACAGAGATACTATATACCGTTGGTTTTGAAGTTATTGACAAGGTTTTGGGATATGAAAGTGTCATCGTTGTTGATGCATCCAAGCTGGGGCATTCGCCGGGAACTATTGTCCAGGCAAGTCTTGACGACATTTTCAACACGCACGCACTAGTTAACTCTCACGCCATAACCCTGGGAACAACTTTAAAAACAGGCTATATACTCTTTCCTGATGAAATGCCTTCCAATTTACGTATAATTCTAATTGAAGTCGATGATATAGACCATTTTTCAGATCAGTGCACGCCAAAAGTAAAATCCTCTGTGCATAAAGTAGTAAAAATTATTAAAGATCATTTTGCTGCCTGTTAGATACTTATATATGTTTCAAAAGTATTGAATGTTGAATTGTTGCAAATGGATAATTTTGAAAAAAATTACTTACTTAGGCTCTAAAATTTGATCTTTTACGTTAAATGTTTGACGCATCTGAACCATAATAACTTTTGGTTAGAAATTTATTCTTTACTGTCTCGTTCTATTTATAGGAGGATAAAATGAAACATTCAATAGGCATAATTATGTGTACTTGTGGTTCAACACTTGAGGATAAAATTGATTTTACATACATTGAGCAACATATAAACGAATTACAGTCTGTTGTAGCTGTAAGGAAAACAGATAAGTTATGTAAAAATCCAGAAAAAATACTGGATGATTTCAAGGGAAAAGTAGACAGAATACTTTTTGCTTGTTGTTCAGAGAGATCTTCTATGACATTTAGTGAAGACAGGATTGCTAAATTGCTCGGTCATATTGGGTTAGACAGTGCAATGTATGAAACAGCCAATATAAGAGAACAATGCGCCTGGATTCATGAAGATAAAGAAAAAACAACAGCGAAAGCAATGGATTTAATTTTAATGGCCTATGAAAAATTAAGGACTAACAGCAAGGCCTATAAATTTAATAAAATAAAACAAAATGCTCTGGTTATTGGCGGAGGAGTTACAGGACTTAGTTCTGCCTTGAGCCTCGCTGAACTGGGGGTCGATGTCACTCTCCTTGAAGAGAAACCAAACTTAGGCGGTCATGCATGCCAGATTCCTTTTTTATGGCAAAGTGAAAGCTATCCCTCTTTTTGCACGAGTGAGTGTGTCTTGCCTGTTATAAACAGGGATGTTGTGTTTAATGATGGAATTAAAATCATGACAAATTCTGAAGTCATTGATGCCGAAAAGGATGATGGTAACTTCCGTGTAAAAATAGAGAAAAAGGCTGAACTTGTTGATCCTGCTCTTTGTGTTTCGTGTGGTAAATGTGCCGAAGTATGTCCTGTTGAGATTCCCAATAAATTTGAGTTGGATATGAAAAAAAGAAAGGCCATAGGCAAAGATTTCCCCCTTGCCATGCCCGATAGCTATCATATCATAACCTCGGCCTGCACTATGTGCGGTGAATGCGTTAATATCTGTCCTACAAAGGCGATAGATCTAAATGCAAAATCAGAGGTTACAGAACAGTCTTTTGGTGCTGTAGTGCTTGCCACGGGATTTAATACTCATGATATGAGTCAGTTTGAAAAACTGAATTATAAGCGCCCCAATGTAGTTACTTTGATGGAATTTGAGAGGCTAATGGCCAACCGTTTTAATGGCAAGCCACCAATGAGCATAGTTTTTGTTTTATGCCAAAAAGATGAAGTCGGCTATTGTTCCAGACTGTGTTGCTCAATTACCGCAAAACATGCATTCAGGCTTTCACAATTTTTTATGGGGACTGAAGTAACTGTGCTTTATAAAAACTTACGCACAGTAGGCAAGGCCCCGGAGTTTTTCAGAAGAGCATCTGAAGAACGAGGAGTCGAGTTTATTCAGGCTGAAGTGGAAAAGATTGAAGGGGATGATTGGTTAAATGTTATAACGGATAAAGGTGAGTTTGAGGCTGATCTGGTTGTTCTTGCCGAACCGCTTGTCCCATCATCACTAAGGCTGATGAAAATGTTTGGCCTGCAGACGGATGAAATTGGATTTCCACTGGAATTTCAGCCAAAAGTAGTAAGACCGTTAGAGAGTTACGTAGAAAGGGTTTTCGTGGCAGGAACGGCCAAGGGATTTAAAGATGTTCAGGAAAGTATCGAGTCCGGTAGCGCAGCTGCCCTGAAAGCTTTCCAGGCGCTCAAGGGTAAAGAACAAAAGTATGTCTCAAAAACGATAGAAGACAAGTGTTCAAGATGCGGCTTGTGTGTCCCGGTTTGCCCGCACAGTGCCATAAGTATAAAAGGTCAAATTGCTGAGACACCCACTGGTGAGTCACAAGGCCCGAAAGACCAGCTCCCTGCTGCCACGTCTGTTATGATTGATCCGGCTTTTTGTAAGGGATGTGGTTTATGTTATACCACTTGTCCTTCAAAGGCGATACAGTTTGTGAATCTGGAAGATTACCAGATATTAAGGATAGTTGATACTGCTTTTAAACATGCGCCAAAAGGAGAGCCGCGGATTCTGGCATTTTTGTGTTACTGGTGTTCCTATGGCGCCGGTGATTTAATGGGGGTTAAAGGCCTTAAGCTCCCCGAAAGCTTCAGGAGCATAAGGATCAGGTGTTCTGCCTCATTGGATCCGGGAGTGATCACGGAAATTTTGTTTAAAAGTAAGGCAGATGCAGTTATTATTGCAGGCTGCCCGCCAAAGAACTGCCACCATATATGGGGTAACTATATCCAGGATAAGAGGATAAAGTTACTCAAAAGTGCCTTGAAAGATGCCGGTGTTGATGCGGATAAAGTAAGATGGGAGTACATAGGCGTTACAGGGTGGGGCATTCTAGGAAAGATTTTGAAATATATGGATAAAGAGGTCCGGAAGTTGAAAAGTTGAGACAATGGAAAGATGGGAAGTTGAGAAGATACTATTACTTTTCAACTTCCCATCTTCTCAGCCTCCTATCTTCCTAACTTTCTATTTTTCTATCTTCTAAGTGTTGCAACCAGCCGCAAGGGGTGAATCAAAAGATCTAATCCATCCAGGATATTTCTCACGACTACTTGTGCAGCCATGATAGCCTGAATAGCCGCGCCTTCTTCTTGAAGAACAGCAATACTCAGTCCTGCCTGTTCAAGCATCAGACTGTCATTCACTCCATTGCCCATGCATACACATTTCTTCTCGCCAAGGTTTTGAATATAGTTCAGCTTGCCTTTGTCCTGTGCCGATGACTCCAGGACGTGGATCGTGTAATCCTTGCCAGTTAATTGTTTATGGACATTGCCATGTGTGTCAGCGGTAAGAATATGTACACGAAGGGTTCTTGTAAGCTTTTCCAGTCTTTCAAAAACTCCTGGGATAATCAGTCCGTCCAAGGCAAGAGTACCGTTGAAATCCAGAATCAGATGTTCCAGGAGCAATTTTTTTTGGCCGGGAATGTTTAATTCAAGCATAAAAAGCTCTTCGAAGTTTAAAAAACTTCACACCCACATTTCTTGTCAATAGTGTTAATAGGGATAAAACCGTATTCTTCAATGCTCTTTGCCCCTTCCGGCGATAATATATAATCGATAAAAGCTTTGACCAGTTTGCCAGGCTCACCTTTAGTGTTCATATACAATTTGCGCACAACCCTGTACAAGCCGATTTGGGCATTTTTTCGTGAAGGATAAATGCCGTCGATTTCAACCGGAGCAATAGACTGGTCAATATTTCCAATGCTCAAGTAGCCAATGGAGTTTTCATCCCTGGAAATGGCTGCCTTCATGGCCTCGTTAGAAGATACAATTTTAGCGCTATCAGAGATAGAACCCTTTTTAA
Source organism: Desulfovulcanus ferrireducens (assembly GCF_018704065.1). Taxonomy (NCBI): domain Bacteria; kingdom Pseudomonadati; phylum Thermodesulfobacteriota; class Desulfovibrionia; order Desulfovibrionales; family Desulfonauticaceae; genus Desulfovulcanus; species Desulfovulcanus ferrireducens. Next base: position 4,251 of record NZ_JAGUQP010000040.1, read on the forward strand.
GGAGTTTTTTCCAGAAAACAGCCCTGGTGCCGCTGGCCTCGTCCAGGGAATAGAGATGGATGGGACTATTTTTTCCACCTACAGCACTCCAACTCCTGATTTTCCCCGCATAAATCTCCTGGACTTGTTTGGCGCTAAGATTTTTCACAGGATTTGATGGATGTACGGCAACAGCCACTCCGTCAATGGCGAAGGCATAAGATTTTAAGCCATATTTGGCTCGTTCTTCGGCACTAAGAGGCCTGTCCGTATTGGCAATATCCACCAAACCTTCACCCACTTTTTGCATACCGACTCCTGAGCCTCCACCGACAATTGTAATTCGAATATCGGGGTTATACATCATTATTCTTTTAGCAGCCTCTTTCATTACCGGGATGTGGACTGTGCATCCAGCAATATCAATTTTCCCCTTAAGACCTGCAAAAGCAGCCAGGTATTTGTCTTCGGCCAAAACATTGTGCGAACTTAAACTAAGTCCCAGAAGCATTGCCAGGACAAAATAAACTAGACTTTTTCGCATGACTCCTCCCCGATGTTAACTCCCCATAAGGCCGCGCCAAGTGCCCCGATCAGATCTGGTTCCCGGGGCACTATGGGACGAAATTTTAATTCTTCTTCCAGCAGATGCACTACACAGGGATTATGGGCAACTCCACCGGCAAAGACCAGAGGAGGAGTCAAGCCCACTCTTTTTAACATATTCACAGATCTTTTTACTATGGAGTGATGTAATCCCAGGGCAATGTTTTCAGGTTGTTCTCCTTTGGCCATGAGAGAGGTGGCTTCTGTTTCCGCAAATACCGTACACATGCTGTTGATGGTCAGGGGTTTGTTGCCTTTCAGGGCATAATCTCCGAACTCATGGACAGGAATTTGAAATACATTTGCTGTAAATTCTAAAAATTTGCCTGTGCCCGCTGCACAACGGTCATTCATTTCAAACTTGAGCACCTTTCCATTGGAAGACAAAGATATGGCTTTGGTATCCTGGCCGCCAATATCAAGGATCGTTCTGGCCTGGGGATAAAGTTTATAGACTCCCTGGGCATAGGCCTTGATTTCAGTGATGGTAAATACCGGGACCCCCAGGTCCATTTTTTCCACCAGGCCTCGACCATAGCCCGTGGCCACAGCCATTTGGAAATCAAGGCCCGTAAATAGTTTTTTTAGTTGATTTACAGGATCAAAGGTGGTGGGAAGTTTGCGTTTAAAAAGCACTTCTTCCCCCTTTAATATAACCACCTCCATGGATCTGGAGCCTATATCAATGCCGGCGATCTTCATTTTGCTTGCCATAACTATAAGAGCCTGTCGCCAAACCCTATTTTAATCATTGATTGAAAGTCTTGGTTTCTGAAATGCATTACAAACGGCTTGGGTAACCCATCTTAGGGAAGCTTGCGGAAAAACAGAGCATCGGGAGGAACGGGGTAAATATTTTACGAGATTGACCATAACTATCGATAATAAAAAGAACATTTGTTTAACCAAAGTATCCCATTATGCTCTGTCCGCAAGCAAGTTTTAGATGGGTCCAAGTCTTTGTACCAGCATGAAAGAAATCAAGACTAGAATAAACCATGGAAATTAAGTTGACAAAAAGGTTCGGCCACGGCTCATAACTTCTTTGTTGTTCCAATTATGGAGTCACCATCTCCACAAAGGCTTCCACTCTGGTTTTTAGCTGCTCTACATCTTCCATGCTGTAGTCGGTTTCAATGGCCAGCATAGGGATACCATTTTCCTGCAAGGCCTTTTCGATTTTTATGCTTTCATGCGCATAGGGCTGGCAGAAAAGGAGGTTGTAGTGGATAACTCCATCTACTTTGAGTTCTTTGGCCAGAGAAATAATGTTGTCCAAGCGTTCCTGGTTAGGAGTAAAACAAGCGCAGTCAATTTTTAGATATCTGTCCACAATGGCTTCAATCATCTCCTCCACGCTCTCACCGGATTCATCCACGAGATCTCTGGTATTTCTGGTGCCAATACATGATTCCTCGCCCACGACCACAGCTCCGGAACCTTCTATGATGTAGGGCAATTTCCAGTTAGGCACGGCCATGGGACAACCTGAAAGAAGCAGGCGAGGGGTGTTTTCCGGAACCACGCCCTGACTGGCCTTGATTTTTTCTTCCAATTCATCGCAGAGTTCGTTGATTTTTTGGGTAAATCGGACCGGGTCGTCATAAAAACTGATTTGATTGATGAGAAGGACGTCCCGACCAGAAATGGGAGTGGGTATAACTGCCCGAAGTTTATTCAAGCGCTGCAGTACCCGCCTCTTGTCATTGACTGTTTTTATGGCCTTTTTCAGCTTTTCAGCAGTAATCTTGTTTCCTGTAAGCTCTTCCAGTTTGTCTTTGTAGCGCAATATTTCTGTTTTCCATAGTTCGCGGTCACTGGCATTTTTCTGCTGAGGAACCTCCATAACATACATGGGCACATATTGGCCAAAGGTCTCGTAGGCCTTTTTTTTGCCATCGCAGGTGGTTTCGCCTACAACCAGGTCGCAAGATTCGGTAAATGGGCATAACCTGGCCAACTTGAAGCCAATAAAAGACTTGATCAGGGCACAGGTGTTTCTGGGAACAATCTTTTCCGCTTCTTCCTTGCCTGCCTCAGCCCCTGCACACAGGCCTACCTGAATGGCATTAGCCGCGAGGGTTAGTTCTTCCGGGACAAAAATACAGAAAGTGCCAACAACTTTTTGGCCTTTTTCTTTGGCCTCCTGGAGTTCTTTTATGCGTAGGCCATGCACTTCAGAAAGAACAAAATCTAAATATTCCATGCCTTTGAGCCTGTTTTGTTGAGAGAGGTAAATGTCGCCGTAAAACTTCCCCAAGACTTCCAGCAGGGCATCATGGGCATCTAGGTCGAGATTGAGTTTCTCCCACATCTTCGTGTATTCATTGCTCATAGTCTTCCTCCTTAAGGAGTTTAAACAGATTAAGGTAATCTTTTAACTACCTAACTCAACTCTGAGTTAATTTGCGAGCGCATTTTCTTCAATGCTAACAAAGACTTGGACACATCTAAGACTTGCTTGCGGGCTGTGCATAATGGGGTTAGTCAATAGAATATTACTTCATTCCTTTCTGTTGTTATGATGGGTTTCGAAAGTTCGATGGAACAACCTCCCTATGCACAGCACTTCCGCAATCTTCGCCAAGATGTGTTACCCAACCCGTTTGTAATGCATTTCAGAAAATGCACTCTTCAATTGTGCGGTAATTTTAGGATGTTAATCATGTCAGAAAGTTGAGTACCTAAAATAAAATGGACCTTATGCTCACTGAATGGCTTTTTTCAAATAGAAAAAAGTAATACTTTTTTAGATTTTGAATAGAAAATTTCTAGAGTTGTTTTGTAGGGGGGAAAATAATTTTTTAGTTGAAGGTATGGAAATCAGGATTTTCAATATGGTAGTCAAAATGGGGTTTGGCCAGAGATTCTTAACAGGTGAAAGAGGGCGCATGCGCTATACACTGTTTTTTGAGAAGCCTTAATTTTGGCATTCCATCTGCTGATTGTTTTTTCCCTTCACCTACTCACCCACTCTCCTACTCAACCACTCAACCCAAGTGCAGCTATTGGATGCACCCCCAAGCGTGCGTCTGCGGTTAAAAATAAAAGAAGGGTTCAAGTAATCAACCCTTACCCCGTACCCCTTAATCCCTACCCCTTAAATACCCCTTAAATTAAACAGGTGCAGATACTGGATACGCCCGGTAATGAACTTCATGTTCGTCCTATTACCCAGGCTTAAAGCATCTGTGCCCCTGCATAGGCCGCTATTCCGACTAAAACGCTGATACCGGGATTTTTCCAGGCAAAATGAGATCCTAATACCGCAAGCAAAGCCAACCCCACACGAAAACCATCATGAAACGAGACATTAACTGTTAGCGGTGTGATGGAAATTACAAAAAGCGCAGCAATCAGGGAAGGGCCAATATATTCGAGCAACTGCTGGATTATTTTGCGTGGGTTCTGAAGCGCCTGCTGTCTTTTTAGCGTCAGTACAAGGGGTATTAGACGGGTGAGATATGTGCCCACGGCTAGAAAGAATACAGCAATTAAGATTTTTTCCATAATTTACTTCCTGATAGTCCTGCTAAAGGTCCGACAACAGCGGCAGCAATTATCCCGTAAGCTGACAGGCCGGCCAGATTGAAGGCCAAGGTTGTCAGTACCACGGCCACTATAGGGATTAGAGTATGTTTCTTCAGCATAGGCAGTAGAAGGCCGAAGAAGAGGGCCGCCGGTGCAAAGTTCAGGGCAGGAGCGAGCAGGGGAGAAAGATCAAGCAAGGCAGCACTGCCCACGCTACCGATCCATGTGCCTATAACCCACGATGAATATGCCCCTGTCTGTATGCCCAATAGCCACCAGGTGCGCGAGTCCGGTTGGATCTGGCGCAGGCGTACCAGCGCGGTGGCAAAGACTTCATCGGTCAGGCCAAAAGAAATGAGTGGAATTTTTTGTCGGCCAGTGCCCTTGAGCAAGGGCGCAATGGCTGGGCCGTAAAGGACATGGCGCAGGTTGAGGCCAAGGGAAATAAGGACGGTGGTCATTAAGGAAGCTCCTCCCTTGATGAGCTCTACCAGAGCAAATTGGCTACCGCCCGCAAAGACCAGTATGGAAACCAGTAGGCTCAAGCTGGCATCTAACTCAGCTCCCCGCGCTGATACTCCGAAAGCAACCGCAACCGGCAGGTAGCCAAGGACAATGGGAACACTATCCCAGAGTCCATGCATATATGCTGTTTTAGATGTCATAATGGCCTTGCTCATCTGACTGTATCCGGGGGGTAAGTTACAACCAGCACCGCCGAGGCCGGCTTGGTTAACGCTACATAGATATGGGGACAGTCGGCATTGAAGGTATATGTTTCGCCAGCGCTGACCTTCTTCGGGGCATTAGTTGGACCGGTTAAGATATATCCCTTTAACACAGTGATTTGTTCAACAACACCGGAAGAATGTGGCTCTGCCTCCCGGCAACCATGAGGCTCCAGAGTCATGTGATAGGCATCGATAGGAGGCGGGCCGTCAGAATGTTCAATTAAACGAACACTAACACCACATTCGCTTATAGTGCTCGGTTTGCCTTCGCCAAAGTTAACAACAAGTTTACCGAATGGGACTTCCAATGCGTCGGCCAGCATCCAGAGGGTAGATATTGTTGGGTTGCCTTCGCCATCTTCGAGGACAGAGAGAGTTGCCTTGGATATACCGGCACGTTTTGCAAGGCTGCTGAGGGATAATCTGCGTTTGTTGCGCAGGTATTTCAGCCGCTTGCCAATAATCTGTCGGATATTACGAGTCTTATCCATTATATCTACCTCTGTTTTGTATAATGTAGAATATGTTCGATATAAAGAACAAAGCTGCGGTTGTCAATTCCGTTAAACTGTTTGGTCAATCTTTGACAACGTATTTATGAAATTGTATTTTTTAGAAAAAGATGTCGTTTATTCGTTGGGGTATTGTGAATTCCTGAACAAAAAAAGCTCGATAGCTCTTGAATATTACCATCAAAGAGCTTGTGGTCGAACCTTTTTATCAACTTAATTTCTTATGGTTTATTCTAGTCTTGGTTTCTTTCATGCTGGTACAAAGTCTTGGACCCATCTAAAACTTGCTTGCGGGCAGAACATAATGGGATTATTTTGGGTAAGCGAATAGTCTTTTAAATACTAAGTTGAGCGATTTTCACTCAATGGGTGAGATTGCCACGGACAGCTTCGCTGCCCTCGCAATGACGATCTCGCTCCTGTCATTGCGAGTGGAACAAAGTGTAGCGAAGCAATCTCAAAGTTTGAACTGCAAAAAAAATCGCTCAATTTAAACTATAGATAGTTATGGTCAATGTCGCAAAATATTTAGCCCATTCATCCCGATGCTCTGCTTATCCACAAGCTTCGTTAAGATTGGGTTACCCAAGCCGTTTGTAATGCTTTCAAGAAACCAGGATTTTCAATTTGGTGGTCAAAATGAGGTTTGGCCACAGACTCCAAAGACTTTGCGAACGGGTGCTATCCGATAGCTGCACTTGCTATATATGAAAACTTATATTTTAACCGCAGACGCACGCAAACCTTTTAATGGGTAAGAGTAAAGGGATAGGGGCTAAGGGAAATGTATTGAAAAGATTTGAGGGTATGGCAAAAAGCGCATGAGCTGGGTTTAATCTAAAGCCAGATCAAAAAACTTTGCGTCTTTGCGGCTTGACGCGAGGTAATGTTTTTTAACATATTGAAAGTATAGCACAATTAGATGAGATAACCCTGTTTAATGCACGTGGGCCTCTTGAAGAGTCTTATAAAGAAGTAAACAAGGTTTTAAGTAGGATTTTGACAACTCTAAAAGAGAAAATCAAATGACTTTCCCCCTGCCCCTTACCACTTAATCCTTACCCCTCAATATTACCCCTTAAATTAGCCTTTTTCCCGACAGGTGCAGATACCGGATACGCCCTTTGTGGTTTCTCTCTAAACGTTTTCTTGTGAGAATAATTTTTTCCCTGGCTCGAATTTTCGAGGGTTTAAAAATCGCAGGTGAAATTTGATTATTAGATCTAAAAAAACAGTAGGAGAGAATCTAATGCGAGCAGCAGCTTATTATCTGATTTCGTTCTTCATGTTGATAATTTATATATCTCAAGTTTCTCACCAAATAAGCGCAAGCAATATTCATTGTTTAATAATTTCATTACTGATAATATTTGGATTGGGACTATTTGCCAGGCATTATCTGATAGAATTTGTAGTTAATAAAGCTGAATACTCTGTTCAAGTACTAAGACAGTTTATTACAGAATTAGCTGTTTTTGTAGTTATGGCTATTGTGTTTATGATTTATGCAAGTCCATTTTTATCATTTTCATGTGAGATGAAGCTTGCTCCGGCATTTATAATTATGGGTCTGTTTACGGCGGTAGAATTTTCTTTAAAAAGAGAAAGGCAGTTAATAAGATATTGCGTGCGAACAAAAAAACATATTGATATTCATGGTAAATATTTGCCTGTACCAATAAAGCTTATGATAATATCAATTATATGTATTGCGTCTGTCACATTTGTTATGACAACGGTTGTAAGTAAAGATATTAAATGGTTAATTACTCTGCAAAAAAGTGGTTTATACTTGGATCAGCATATTATAGTCATCCTTAAAATGTCAATTGTTGCTTTTATTTTTCTTGCTTTAATTATTAATCTTATTCATTCCTATGCTAAAAATTTAAGAATGCTTTTAAATAATCAAAACAACGCATTAAAATCATTGTATTCAGGAAATATGAGCGTTGAGGTGCCAGTCTGCACTAATGATGAATTCGGATCGATGGCTTATTATACAAACAAAATGATTAGAAAGTTACGTCAATATACCAGTGAGCTAAAAGCTTCCAAGAAGGTAACAATCCTATGTTTATCATCTTTAGCAGAAAGTAGAGACAACGAAACAGGTGCCCATATCCTTCGTACAAAGTTTTATGTTTTGGCACTGGCGAGAAAGTTAAAGAATCATCCTCGGTTTTCTGCTTTTCTTGATGATGAAACCATAAATTTACTGGGTAATTGTTCACAATTGCATGATATTGGAAAAGTGGGAATTCCTGACTCTATCTTGCTAAAGCCAGGAAAATTAACGCCAGAGGAATTTGAAATCATGAAACGACACACTATCATCGGGCGAGATGCCTTTTTAGCTGCAAAAAAAAGGCTGGGGTCAGAAACAACCCCGTTTTTAGAACTTGCTCAGGAAATAGTTTATACGCATCATGAAAAGTGGGACGGGACAGGATATCCACAAGGCCTTAAAGGTGAAGAAATACCCATTTCAGGAAGAATAATGGCCCTGGCAGATGTATATGATGCCCTGATTAGCAAAAGAGTCTATAAAGAAGCTTTTAGCCACGAAAAAGCAAAGGAAATAATTATTTCTGAACGAGGTAAACACTTTGATCCGGATATTGTAGATGCATTTCTAGCTGTTGAAGAGAAATTTAAAAGGATTGCTCATGTATATATAGATTCGGGTGCATCCGACGGCTGCACTTTGGTTGAGCAGGTGAGTAGGTGAGTGGACAATCTTTCATAATTTTTTCAATCCTGGTTTCTTTCATGCTGGTGCAAATGCCTGGACCCATCTAAGGCTTGCTTGCGGGCAGAACATAATGGGATGTTTTGGGTAAGCGAATAGTCTTTTAATTATACTAAGTTGAGCGATTTTCACTCAATGGGTGAGATTGCCACGGACAGCTTCGCTGCCCTCGCAATGACGATCTCGCTCCTGTCATTGCGAGTGGAACAAAGTGTAGCGAAGCAATCTCAAAGTTTGAACTGCAAAAAAAATCGCTCAATTTAAACTATAGATAGTTATGGTCAATGTCGCAAAATATTTAGCCCATTCACCCCGATGCTCTGCTTATCCGCAAGCTTCGCCAAGATGGTTTACCCAGCCCTTTGCAATGCTTTCAAGAAACCAGGATTTTCAATTTGGTGGTCAAAATGAGGTTTGGCCACAGACTCGAATGAGATGCATTTGGCCGCGTTGATTTAACCGGCACTTAGCTTAGGCGTGAGGTTTTACAGGAAAAGGTGATTGTCTGTAGGATACTAAAACCACCTGACGGAGTGAGGAGAGAAAGATATCCATACCTTTCTCCCGGGATAAAGTGAGGTCTGGCGAACCTGTTCCTGTGAAAGTCTGGCAGTGAAAGAGAGTTCGTCTAGAATAAGGGTGGCCAGTATGTCCCCAGTGCTTTTTTCCAGGCTTAACCGACCCAATGTGCAGGCCAGAACATTGTTTTCTGGATCTGCCTCTGGTCTGTCCCAAATGAGAGTCACGGCGTCAGGGTCAATAATCGCCACGTCCTTTTCCTTGGAAGAGGGAGGCGAGACAATACATTTTTGTCCGTTCTGAAGCCGTTTTTCCCAGAATCCGCTGGATGACCGAATCCACGGGCCAAAGATCACGTTGCCGACGCCAGAACTGATGATATGGCCTTTGAAGAGGTGCAAGACGGTATCGCAGGTTTCATGCAGCCATGACCAGTCATGGCTGGCTATTACCAGGGTCGTTCCCCATTCCTGGCGTGCCCGCAGGGAAGCTTCCTGAATACGATGCGCACTGGCCACATCCACGCTTGCTGTGGGTTCGTCCAGGAGCAACACCTTCGGTTTTAAAACCAGCCGACTTGCTAAAGCCACACGTTGGGCTTCTCCACCTGAAAGGGCGTACCAGGGACGGTTGACAAAGTCTTCCGGTGACAATCCCACCCACGAGAGAGCTTCGTATATACGCTTTCGCTGATTTTTCTTTTCCCCTCTCAGGTTTAGTCCGTAGCAGAGATTTTCATAGACAGAGCGTTTCAAAAGATAAGGTTTCTGCGTTAGTAAAGTCACCTGGAAACGAGCAGGATTAGAAAAAGGTTCCGCGATTTGGCCCTCAAAAAAAATCTTTCCTTGAGTTGGTTTTTCAACCAGAGCCAGCAGCCTCAAAAACGTGCTTTTGCCGCTGCCGTTCGGCCCTACCAGTCCTACAATGCTGCCTCGCTGGATGGATAACTCTTCAATTTGAAGGGCTGGTTTGCCCTCGTAGTAGTGGTGTAGTTTTTTTATTTCGTAAAGAGTCTGGGTCGGTTTCATGTTCTTTTTCGCAAAAATATAAGAACGGAATTGACGAGAAATGCTATCAGGACGAGAACAAGCCCAAGGGCGATGCCCATGGCAAATTCTCCTTTCCCCGTTTCCAGAGCTATAGCGGTAGTGATGGTTCGGGTATTCCATTTGATGTTGCCACCCACCATCATTGAGATGCCCACTTCAGTCATCACGCGGCCATAAGCCGTGACCGCAGCCGCCAGGACGCCGTAACGTGCTTCCCATAGGCTGGTAAGAAACAACTGGCGCCTGTTGGCTCCCAGGGTCATCAAGGTTACACGCAACTGGCTGTCCAGACTTTCCACTGCAGTAGCCGTCAGAGCAATGACAATGGGTAAAGCCAGGATGGTCTGGCCGATGGCGATGCCGGGCAGGGTAAAAAGAAGCTCCCAGTCCCCCAGGGGGCCACGGTGAGACAAGAAAGCATAAACCAGAAGGCCAATCAAAACAGTTGGGAAGGCCAAAAGTGTATTAACCACCGACAACGCCAGTTTTTTACCCGGAAAATCTGTGTATCCCAGCAAAAAACCGGGAACTATTCCCAGTGCCAGACTGGCGCACATAGAGTAACTGGAAACTCGAAGGGTGGCAATGACGGCAGAATAGGTTTCCTCATGGCCGGTTATGAGTAATTGAAAAGCTTTAATCAAGCCTTCTAAAATGTAATCCATAAATTTTTTCTGAAAAGAAAATTATGTCTTATAAACTCAACTTTCTCGTATGTTTACATCACCTGTTTTCAAATTTAAGAGATAAAGAAATAAGAATTTAGGCGTGACAGACCGTTCAACTTTCTGGTGCATCAAGACACCGTAACTCAGCTTTTGGTC
>NZ_JAGUQP010000041.1 GCF_018704065.1 Desulfovulcanus ferrireducens
GACCAAAAGCTGAGTTACGGTGTCTTGATGCACCAGAAAGTTGAACGGTCTGTCACGCCTAAATTCTTATTTCTTTATCTCTTAAATTTGAAAACAGGTGATGTAAACATACGAGAAAGTTGAGCATTTTGATTTATAATACGCCATAGCTAATTCAAAAAAAAATCAAAAAATAAAATGTTATCATGAGCACATTAAAAGAACAGATTACCAGTTATCTCGTGAACGAATTTGACCTGGATTTAAGTGACGCAGAAGGACTTTTTGCCATTGCTCAAGACTCTGTACAAAAAAATTTAAAAGAGTTGGAATTGTTTTTGGCCAGTGGGGATAGTGCCGGTCTATCTAAAGCTGCCCACACTCTTAAGGGAGCACTCCTTAATGTCGGACAAAAAGAACAGGCCGATTTAGCCAAAATCATTGAACTCCAAGCAAAGCAAGGCAATTTGGATGGGTTGGAGGATGTTTTTATACAATTAAAAGAAAAGTTAGCAGGCTTTTTCAAATAAAAGCTCGAAAGTAATTGTTCGAAATTTTTTATCAATTTGGAAATCTTTTCCTAATCTCCCAAAATTCTTTTTCCTGACGCAAAAAAGCCTCCACCAATGCAGGGTCCAGGCAATTGCCCTTTTCTTGCTCAATAATTTCTCTGCACTTTTCTCGAGCAAAAGCAGGTTTATAGCAACGCTCAGTGCTTAAGGCGTCAAACATATCTGCTAGGGCAACGATCCTTGCCTCCAAGGGAATCTCTTCTCCTTTTAAACCATATGGATATCCTGTACCGTCAAAGCGCTCATGGTGGTAGAGTACGATATGTTTGGCCATCTTCAGGCGGACAGATCCGCTTTTTTTATAAAGCTGTTCTAGAAGGTTCCCACCTATCACCGTGTGTTGCTTCATAACTTCAAATTCTTCGCTGGTGAGCCTGCCCGGTTTATGCAAAATATTATCAGGAATGGCCACCTTGCCTATATCGTGCAGGGAAGAAAGAGAAAAAAGCATCTCGATAACCGCAGAAGTAAGCCTAGAAAATCCGTGTCCGGCCAATTCTTGTGCCAGAGCTAATGTGTAGTGCTGGACCCGCTCCAAATGTTGTCCGGTCTCGTTACTACGATACTCAGCCAGCTTGGCCAAGGCAAAAATAAGCATGTCCTGGCTTTCAAGATTCATGAGCCGCTGCGCGCCCAAGAGACGAATCCTCAACTCTTCCGGATGAAAAGGTTTGGTCAAGTAGTCATCCGCACCTGATGATAGAGCCCGAACAATGCTTTTCTTATCATCTACTCCGCTTAAAACTATGAGGTATGTGTAGCTGAGTTCAGTTTCCCGAATGGACTTGATCAGTGAAAAGCCATCCAAATTAGGCATGGTGAGGTCAGTAATAACAATTTTTGGTGCATGGGCTTTAAACAACTCCATCCCTTCTTCACCATTTTGGCCGCTCAATACGCTATAATTCCAAGAATTAAGTTTACTTACAAGTAAGGCACGATCAACTGGAGAATCCTCTACAACTAGTATTTTTTCCTTTCCTTCCGGAAAAAAAGCTTTTTGCATGCTCCCTCCAACAAATCAGTACGGGGCTATTCTTAATCTTTTTTGGAGAAACATCAGGTGGGAAGTTCTCTACTTTTCTCACAGGTCAAAACCGTGGGGCTAGTAGATATTTGCTAAAACAGGTCAAAGCTAAAAGTTTTCTCAACTTCTCAACATAATTCTTTTTGTCCTTTTAATTTTCTTCTTGCGGCAGTACTCGCAAAAGATAGGCATTGTCTAATCTCAGATATTTACGAGCTAGCTTCTTAAGATCTTCTGGCTCTATTTTTTGGATTGCTTTTATCAATCTCTTGTTAAAGTCCACATCCAAACCTTTAACCAACAAAGAAGCAGCCTCTCGGCTACGAGAGCCCAAGCTTTGATGATTGCGGATATATTCACCTACATAAACATTTTTGGCCCTGTTAACTTCTTCTTCGGATAAGACTTTTTGTTGTAACATTTTTACAATATCCTGAAAGCCCTGTTCGGCCTGGTCTATCTTTTCTGGATACGTCCCAATATAAAATGCCAAAAACCCGGTCTGCGGGGTCTGCCACAAAATTGCGGTGACTGTATAACACAGGCCTTGTTTGTCTCTTAACTCCCTAAACAAAAGACCTCCCTGTCCGGCCAGGACCCTCTTGAGCACGTTCAATCCCGGGCTATCCGGATCCTCTAAACCTGGAACTGGAAAGATCTGCAGAATATGTGTCTGATTTCTATCCCTTAAAAAAAGATTCTTTTTTCTTTTTTGAGACCAACTAAACTCAGATCCTTTTTCCACCTCCAAGACGGGGCTTTGTTTTAGGCGCACGACAAAGTCATTTAAAGCCTTTTGATCGATCTGACCACATATGGCCAAAACAAAAGGAGCTTTCTTTTGCTTTTCCCAAAATCTGGCTACATCAGCCTTTGTAATTTTCTGTACATCTTCAATTCTACCCAAATGGAAATAGCTATAAGCCCCCTTGGAAAATAAAAAGGGAAACACGTGTCTAAAAGCATATCCCAAGGGCTGATCTTCCTGCGCCTTAATTTCAGCTATTTGATCATCAATAGCCCGTCTCACTTCTTCAGTTTCAAACGCAGGTTCTAAAATGACATCTCCGAGTAACCTGTACAGGTCCTGGCTGAAGCGCAGAGGAAATTTGGCAGTTAAGACAAATTGCTCCCTCCCTGCGCTTGCGCTTAAATAAGCAGCCCTATCCGAGAGGAAGTCCTGGATCATCGGCGCAGTCATATTTTTAGTACCCCTCGTCAGACATTTGGCTGTAAGCTCAGCCAGGCCCTGCTCTTTGCTTCCTAACAAACTGTCGCCGCCAGGCCAGGCCATACTAACAGCGGTATAAGGCAGGGTCGGGTCATTTATTAAAACCAGGGTCCGGCCTTGGCCTAAATCCAAGATTTCCCTTTCTCTAGTTTCAATACCAACAATTTCCTGTTTCACTTCATTTTTGCCGGGCCACTTTTTTAAATACGCGGCAAAAGTCTCCCCATCCAGTTTAACCGAATCAGGCAGAAGCAAGGATGCATAAAAACTTTCCGGCCTGAAATATTTATCCAACACCTCTCTCAGTTCTTTTTTGTCTACATGACGCAACTGGTATAAATACTTTTCTTCGGCCTGGACACTGCCTTCAAAAAATTGAAAATAACCCAGTTTTGAAGCAAGTCCGGACAGTGTTTCTTTAGATTGAAAAAGCTCATCTTCCAAATTCAGCTTGGCCCGGTCGATTAACTCCTGAGGCAAATCCTTTAGTTTTAAAGTAGAAATTTCCTGGATAAATTCTTCCCAAAACTGCTCTACTTTATCCGGATCGAGCATAACGTTAAAATAAAGCATGCCTGCCCGTTCCAGCATTAAGGCTGAACAGGAAATGTCATCCACAAGCTGAAGTTCGTACTTAAACTTTCTGTATAACTTAGAACTCATGTCCCCGCCCAGGACATAAGCCAGAACTTCCAAGGCTGGTCCATCCGCTGAAGAAAGACCCGGAATAGGCAGGGCCATGTTCACATACACTTTTTTCCACGGACCATGCTCAACCTGTATATGCTCAGAAAAATTTAACGTCTCTTGAACAGGCTTCACCCGAAACTCCTGGCTCAATTCAAGAGTTTCTTGGTTATTTAAGCCCCCAAATACCTTCTCGGCCTGAGCAATCACTTCATTTTTGTGCACATTGCCACAAACTACCAGAAGCATGGATCTCGGCTGGTAAAACTTGCGAATATAACTCTTCAAATCCTGCCCGGATAAATTCTTTACTGTCTGGGGGTAACCTATAATGGGTCGAGCATAAGGCAGACCTGCCCACACCTTAGCCTGGATGAGTTTAAACAGTTTCTGGCCAGGATTATCCTCTCCCCTTTGCAGTTCAGCCAAAACCACATTTTTTTCCTGATCTAGCTCTTTAGGATCAAAAGTAGAACCAAAAACCATGTCCTGGACAATATCCAGTCCCAACTTCCAATATTTATCCGGCAGGTCGACCGTGTACACGGTATAATCAAAACTTGTGGCCGCATTGATGTACCCGCCCACACTTTCCACTTCCCTGGCCACCTGACCAGGCCCTCTCTTTTTGGTTCCTTTGAATACCATATGTTCTAAAAAGTGACTGATGCCAGCCTGCTCCTCTGTCTCATAAGCTGACCCGGCACGGACATATAAACGAATGGCTACCAGAGGAAAACGCTGGTCCTCTTCTACCAAAACGGTAAGGCCATTTGGCAAAACCACTACCTGCTCTGCTGCTGCGGCAAAAGGTGACTGTGCATTTAAAAGCATAAATAATAACCCCATAAAAATTATTTTTTTAATCACAGCTAAATCCCTCGCAAAATCAAATTTGAAGCGACCAAAGTGTTCTAAATGAACTAAAAATTTATACAGCATGTTAGCGTATAAATTTTGTTTTACTGATTAAGTGAACTTGTTCTATCTTTATTTTGTCCTTTTATAAACTAATTTTTTTAACTCTATTCACTCCAAATCCCAAAAAATACTATTCCTCCAAGTCCTTCAAATCAAAGGCAGGCGTAAGCATTTCCTCATCTACTTTATCTGCATCCTCAGAATAAAAACGCACCAGGTTATGTAAGTAATTAAAGGATGTTTCATCCATTTTGATAAAATCAACAGCCAACTCTTTTTTATCAGATCTGACAATTTTGCCCTCTATCTCTATGACCGAGTCTAAACCCAAAAAAATTTTCAGTCGACACTTTTCATTGCGAACAAGGGCCGGCTCTGCTGTTGCTAACAAGCCTTTAAGACTAATATTCTTGGTTTTAAGCTCAAATTTTTGGCCCCCTTGAAAAATAAACACCGGCAGTTCTACTTTAACCCTTAATCTTCTTCTTTTCTCAGACATAACAAGTTTCTCCAGTTTTTTTCCAGCATTGACAACAAATCGAGATTTTCCTTATAAACTAATAAAATTTCCTTTTGCAAGCACATAAACCCATAAACAACAAGGCTTCCCTTTGATTACTTTCCATAACTATTTACATTTCAAATAAAAAAACTTCCATCCAAAAAAACATTTTAACCCAGCCAAAGGAGGAATTCATGGACATTAGCGGACTTATCCCCATTCCTGACCCCATCCAGGTTCCCTGGGGGTGGTTCTATTTTTTCCTTACCTTAACTTTCATCATCCATCTGGTTTTCATGAACATTATGCTCGGTTCCGGAATCATCGCTTTAGTGAACAGCATAAAAGATGCCCAGAAAACCCCTCCCCTTGCCAAAGACATCTCCCTGAAGCTCCCTTATGCCATTGCCCTGACCATCAACTTTGGTGTAGCTCCCTTTCTCTTTCTCCAGGTTCTTTACGGACATTTCATCTATGTAAGTTCAGTACTTATGGCTATTTACTGGCTAAGTGTTGTTGGGCTGCTTATCCTTCTTTATTACAGCGCTTATATCTATGACTTCAAGTTTGATGTACTTAAAGGAGCAAAAATATTTTTTATTGCTATTACCGTCATTCTGGCCTTGATTATCGCTTTTTTATTTACCAATAACATGACTTTGATGCTTGTACCAGCCAGATGGGCAACCTATTTCCATAACCCTTCGGGGACCATCTTAAATCTTACCGAACCCACTCTCTGGCCCCGCTATCTTCACTTTGTCACAGCTTCCATTGCCATAGGGGGACTATTTGTAGCCTTTATCTGGAGCCGAAAAAAAGACCACCTTCAAGCAAAACAGAATATGAATCAAGGGCTGCAGTGGTTTACTTATGCTACCATAGCCCAAATTTTAATCGGGTTCTGGTTTTTACTTAGCCTTCCGCAACACATCATGCTTAAATTTATGGGCGGTTCCACCCTTTATACCGGAATTTTCTTCCTTGCACTTGGCTCAGCTATTCTCACCCTGACCTTCGGCTTTAAAAGAAAAATCCTGCCCGCAATAGTCAGCACCCTGCTAACTATCACTCTTATGGTCCTTATACGCAGTTTTGTACGCACCTCTTATTTAAAACCATATTTCAGCATGGACGCTCTCGAGGTAACTTTACAATACTCTCCGTTAATAGTTTTCTTGATTGCCCTGAGTCTTGGCCTAGGAATAATTGTGTACATGCTAAAAATAGCCAGTCAGGCCAAAAAGGAGGTCTAAGATGAACTATCCTGTGTGGGAGCTGACTACTTTAGGCGGCGGTTTTTTGATTGCATTGATATCCGTTATCCATGTCTATATTGCCCACTTTGCAGTTGGAGGCGGACTTTTCCTGGTTTTAACCGAAAGAAAAGCCTATGCAGAAAACTCTTCCGCCATGCTGGAATACACCAAAAAACACGCCAAATTTTTTCTCCTTTTGACTATGGTTGCGGGTGGAGTCACCGGTGTGGGCATTTGGTTCATCATCTCTCTTTTAAGTCCAGCAGGCACCTCCATTCTCATCCACAATTTTGTCTTCGCCTGGGCTACTGAATGGGTCTTTTTTCTGGCCGAAATCGTAGCCCTGTTCATCTATTACTACACCTTTAACCGTCTGGACAAAGAAAAGCACCTGCTTATTGGCTGGCTCTACTTTGCTTTTGCCTGGCTCTCTCTTTTTGTCATCAACGGAGTCATTGATTTCATGCTCGCTCCGGGCAACTGGCTAAACACACATAATTTCTGGGACGGATTTTTCAACCCACTGTTCTGGCCATCTCTATTTTTCCGAACCTTTATCGCATTTATCCTGGCTTCCTTATTCGGGCTGGTCACGGCTACTTTTCTAAAAGACAGCACTGCCCGACAAAAAATGGTTCGCTATTGTGTCAAATGGCTGCCAATACCATTTTTACTCATGCTTGTCTGCGCATACTGGTATTTTAACTCCATTCCAGATGCTCCCCGAGAGATTGTTCTCAACGTCTCTCCGGAACTCGCCCGCTATTTAGACTGGTTTCTCTATCTCACCCCTGTTGTTTTCCTTGTAGCTCTCTTTTTGGCCATCAAATTGCCTGGATCCGTACAGAGAGTTGTCTCTTTGGCCCTTTTACTCATTGGCTTAATGTACATGGGATCTTTTGAATTCATCCGGGAAGGCGCGCGGCGGCCATTTGTCATCTATGACGTCCTTTACTCCAACTCCATTCTGAAAGCTAACGCCGAGGAAATAAATAAAAAAGGCCTCCTCAAAACAGCCAAATGGATAAAATACAAGCAAATTACCCCGGAAAATGAATTGGAAGTCGGACAGAAGATATTTCAGCTCTTATGCGCCTCCTGTCATTCCATCGGAGGGCCATTAAACGATATACTGCCCCTGACCAAAAAATTTAACTCTGTCTTTGGCCTGGACTCGCAACTAAATGGCCTGGGTAAAATAAATAATTATATGCCCCTATTTTTTGGTACACATCAAGAGCGCTGGGCCCTGGCCAGATATATCGTCGAGGAGTTACATGGCGGTGAAGACAAACAACTTGCTCAAAAACCAAAAGAATTACCTTATGAGATCCCTCCTTATGATCAGGAAAAAGATGAATATGTACTCCTGGCCTGGAACAACTTAGGCATGCACTGTATTTCTGATAGTGACCCTTATTGGATACTTCTACCGCCAGCCAATGACCTCTATGCCCAGCTCATCCGCAGAGGAGAGCTGCCAGAGATAGTCACTGAGGGAGTTGAGTTGCGCTATCAAGTACAAGCAGGTTTTGAAAACCCATCCAAACATGTTCGCTTTTGGGAGTTCTCCAAGTCCCTTGTAGGCAAAGAACTACCCCTTAATATTGGAGTCTCAGGAAACGGGTTGAGCGGAAGCATGAAGCTGGAAGAAGATTTAGGGGCCTTTGTGGCTGACCTGGTACCAGTTGTTCCTTATCCTGACGATGGTTCATTTAATCCCTATCCACTGTTTACCATAGAGGCAGTAGATAAAAAAACAGGAAAAGTCCTGGCCACAACACGCATCGTCGCTCCAACCTCCACGGAAATGGGCTGTAAAAATTGCCATGGCGGCAAGTGGCGGGTAGCCGGGGTAGCTGGCTTTACTGCAGAAACCGCACTTGATATCTTAAAAGTGCATGACCGAATCAATAAAACCAACCTGTTCGAAAAGGCCAAAAAGGGCCAACCAATGCTCTGTCAAAGCTGTCACCCCGATCCAGTCCTGGGCACCAAGGGCAAGCCGGGCATTCCCAACTTCCCGGCAGCCATTCACGGTTGGCACGCTAATTATTTAACAGACCGGGGACCAGAAGCATGTTTTAACTGCCATCCTTCATCCCCTACCGGCCCCACCGAATGCTTACGCGGAGTGCATAAGCAGGTAGGCTTAGATTGCACCAGTTGTCACGGCTACCTGGAAGACCACGCCTTGAGTCTGCTTTTGCACGAGCAAAAACAGGGTAAAAAAGTGGATAAGCTAATGCGTTACTTAAAACCACGCAATGTAGCTACTGTGGAAGAAATTAATCCCAGGATTCCCTGGCTCAATGAACCGGATTGTCTGAGTTGTCATCAAGACTTTCAAAAACCAGCCAGCAAAAATGTTTCCGGATTTAATACCTGGACCAAGGATGCAAATGAATTATATCGCCTACGTACCGACCAGGCTGGTCTCATGTGTGAATCATGTCACGGGGCTACCCACGCCAACTATCCGGCCCGAAACCTCTTTGGCCGAAACCGGGATAATATCCCGCCTCTCCAGTACCAGGGCACCAATCTACCCATCGGGGCTAACAAGAATTGCAAACTCTGCCATACCATTGATATGGAAGACGAGGGCCACCATGAAAATATGCTTAGAAACTTTAGAAATATGCAGTTAATAAGTACCGGCAAGTAAGTTTGTCTCTTACCTGTACTCTAGTCCAGGTAAGCACAGCCTTTCACCTGCAATCCCGCCTTGTTGGGATTGCAGGTGATTCTTTTTACGTTAAGCGACTCACACTCAGTGACACAATGGGTGAGATTGCCACGGGCAGCTCCGCTGCCCTAGCAATGACAATCTCGCCCCTGTCATTGCGAGGAGCGAGCTTTAGCGAAGCGACGAAGCAATCTCAAACTTTAAACTGCAAAAAACACACATTTTAGTGTGTAAAATTAATTTTCTGTAGACATCAAGAACCAAAAGAACATTAAAAATCACATTGAGAGAAATTTTGCTTCAAACTGCTCTGCAGGGATAGGAGGGCTGAAGAGATAGCCCTGAACCTGGTCACATCCGAACTCTTCAAGCATACGTAATTGTTCCTCTGTTTCCACCCCTTCGGCTATGACCTTAAGTCCCAAGCTATGGCCTAAAAAAATGATGGTTTTTACAATGACCTGAGCATCTTCGCTGCTAGTAAACTCTTCGATGAAACTGCGATCTATCTTTAACAAGTCAAGAGGAAAGCGCTTTAAATAAGCCAGGGACGAGTATCCAGTGCCAAAATCGTCGACAGCAATCTTAAACCCAATCGCTTTCAGCTGATTCAAAATTTGGACACTTTTTTTCACGTCACGCATAATCATTGATTCAGTAAGTTCTAACTCCAAAAATTTAGGCGAAATACCTTCTCGTTTCACTGCTTCGTGCACTTCTCTGGTAATATCGCCAAACCAAAATTGTTGCGCAGACAAATTCACAGCCACATGAAAATCATTTTGTCC
The DNA here is from genome assembly GCF_018704065.1 of Desulfovulcanus ferrireducens. NCBI lineage: Bacteria > Pseudomonadati > Thermodesulfobacteriota > Desulfovibrionia > Desulfovibrionales > Desulfonauticaceae > Desulfovulcanus > Desulfovulcanus ferrireducens. The sequence goes on from NZ_JAGUQP010000041.1 coordinate 9,656, forward strand.
CCTAGCCTGCCACCTTTTTAGTGTAGAACAGACATCATTAATAACCCACTGGCCAATTTCATAAATGAGACCAGTCTCTTCAGCCACCGGAATAAACTCATCAGGAGGAACCAATCCTTGTATGGGATGTTGCCAACGAATCAAGGCCTCTGCACCAACAATTTTTCTGGTTTTCATCTGAACCTTGGGTTGATAAAAAAGAAGAAACTGTTTTTTCTTCAATGCGTGCTGCAGTTCATTTTGTATGGAAAGCCTTCTTTGTACCTTTTTGTGTAGCTTGGCAGAAAAAAAGTTATAGTTGTTTTTCCCCTCGGACTTGGCCTGGTACATGGCGGAATCAGCGTTTTGCATCAAAGTCACTTCATCTCGGCCATCATCAGGGTATATAGTAATCCCGATGCTGACAGTTATAAACAATTCATACCCACGGATACGAAAAGGCTCAGAAATAGTTTCTTTAATCTTTTGAGCGATAGAGGCTAAAATGGATGGCTCTTCTATGTCAGTTATAATCAAGCCAAACTCGTCACCGCCAAGCCTAGCGATTGTATCTGTCTCTCTGATTATTTTTTTTAGGCGTTGCCCGACAACTTTTAACATCTGGTCGCCAATAATATGTCCCAGGGAATCATTGATCAGCTTAAATCCGTCCAGATCCAAATAAATGAGCCCGAATCTAGACTGATTCCTCCTTGCACGAAGAATAGTTTGACGTAAACGATCGTTAAAAAGAAGCCGATTGGGCAGCCCTGTCAAAAAATCATAATGGGCCAAAAGCTCCAACTTTTCTTCGGTTTGCTTAATGGCAGTAAGGTCAGAAAAAATAGCCACAAAGTGGGTCAAGTTGCCCTGATCATCCTTAACTGCCGAAATGGATAGCCATTTGGGGTAGATTTCCCCATCCTTTCTGCGATCCCATACCTCTCCCTGCCAAAAGCCCTTGGTCAAAATATCCTGCCACATTTGCTTATAAAACTCTTCATCGTGACGATCCGACTTCATAATTCTCGGATTCTTTCCAATTACCTCATCTCTTGAATATCCAGTTATTTGGCAAAAGGCTTCATTGACATGAAGAATTGTGCCCTCGGCATCAGTAATGACAATCCCCTCACTTTTACTCTCAAAAACCTTGGCTGCTAAACGAAGTTGGTCTTCACTTTTTTTACGCTCTGAAATATCCCGCACTGTAGCCAGGATACAGTTCTGATCTGATATATTTATCTTACGCAAAAAGATCTCAACCGGGAAAACAACCTCGTCACCAGGCCTTTTGGCCTGCCATTCAAAAAACATTTTTTTGCCCTTTATGACTTCCTGCCACATCCTTTTCAACTTTTCTTCACTGGTTCCAGGCGCTGAGTAGTCTTTAGCTATGTTCAACTTCAAGGCCTCTTTCCTATCTACTCCAAACATTTCAAGCATCCGGGCATTAACGTCCAGGATTTTTCCCTCGGCATCATGAATAAAAATGGCGTCATAAACACTATCCAAAATTACTCTCAGTTTTTTTTCAGACTTCTCCAATGCCAAATGGGCCTTTTTTAGCTCGGTTATATCCTGGGCTATACTCAAAATAAAAGTTCCATCTTTTATCCTTAAAGGCTTTTTAATAGTCTGAAAATACCGTAGGTTGCCTTCACTATCCTTTATACTAATTTCTTCCACTATCTCTTTGTTCTCTCTCAAAACCAGGGTATCGTTTTTTTGGACCAAAGCCCTTATTTGGGACTCCTCAATCAAGTCATAATTATTTTGGCCAATTAACTCCTCTGGTTGTCGGCCAAAAACGCGAGCATAAGCCCTGTTGACCAGTAACAGATAACCTTCTTTGTCTTTGACAAAAATGGGCAAGGGGCTGATATCCAAGATGCTCTTCAGAAAAACACTGACTCCGAAAAAATTAGCGTCAAAATCTTTACCCATTTTCACTCCACGATACCCATAGAAAAAATAAAATCTTGCAATTTTAATAAAATATTATCAGGGCTAAGCAATTAAAGTAGTCAATCATTGGCTAGAACTATAACACTATCTGAAAATCTGGCATGGTTCGAACTTTAACTCTAAAGAGCCTGTGGCCAAACTCCATTTTAGCCGCTGATTGAAAGTCTTGGTTTCTGAAATGCATTACAAACGGCTTGGGTAACCCATCTTAGGGAAGCTTGCGGAAAAACAGAGCATCGGGATGAATGGGCTGAATATTTTGCGATACTGACCATAACTATCGATAATAAAAAAATATTTGTTTACCCAAAGTATCCCATTATGCTCTGTCCGCAAGCAAGTTTAGTTGGGTCCAAGTCTTTGTACCTGCATGAAAGAAACCAAGACTAGAATAAACCTTGGAAATTAAGTTGATAAAAAGGTTCGGCCACAGACTCTAAAAAGAGCTTTACGTGGGGCACACTGTCTTGCTTAACTACAGACTAGACCTCTCTGGACACGCCAGCATCTTCAAACGTAGCCATCTCGTTAAAAATATTAGCTGCACATCTTAAAATAAAAATGGCCATAGCTGCAGCTGTGCCTTCTCCCAGGCGCATATTCAAATCCAAAATAGGTTCTGCCTGTAAAGACTGCAAAATTTTTTGGTGGCCTTTTTCTGCTGAAACATGAGAAAAAAAGGCATAATCAATAACATGGCTATTCATTTTCCACGCAGCTACAAATGCTGCTGTAGAGATAAATCCGTCCACTACTACTGGCATCTTGTTTTTTGCTGCCCCCAAAATCAGACCTGCCAGGCAGGCTATTTCCAAGCCACCAAGAGCAGCCAAAATGCTTACGGGGTTTCCCGATGCAACAGCCTGTTCGTTGGCCTTGAGCCCTCTGGCAATAACTTTGGCCTTGTGTCTAATCCCTTCTCCATCCAGCCCGGTTCCTGCCCCGGTAATCTCATAAGGATCAAGCCCAAGATAGGCACAATAAAGGGCAGTAGATGGTGTGGTGTTGCCAATGCCCATCTCGCCGGTACCAAGACACCTTATGCCTTCGGCTTTAGCCTGATCACTAAGTGCTATGCCCAGTTCAATGGCCTGGACGCACTCCTCTATGCTCATGGCTGGCCCAGCACTCAAATCCCTTGTTCCCTGGGCAATTTTTTTCTGGATGAAATTGTCATGTTCAGGGTAACCGGGTCCTGCCGACCCCACATCAACCACTTTCAGATCCACCCCACAAGTCCTGGCCAAAACATTAATAGCCGCTCCGCCATTTAAAAAATTGATAACCATCTGCCGGGTTACTTCCTGAGGAAAAAGACTGACCCCGGCTCTGACCACGCCGTGATCGCCAGCACAAGTATAAATGCGGGGCGGATCTACCCTGGGATTCTTCCCCTCAGCAATAACAAACAATCTGGCAGCAAGCTCTTCCAACCGCCCCAAACTTCCTTTAGGTTTGGTCAAGTTATCTAGATGCTTCCAGGCCAAAGAAAATAAATCCTTGTTTGTGGGCTTTATTGCCTGCATGGTCTGGTCCAGTATTTTCATGCTTCCTCCCTGTTAATTACATGTAAGGCTCTGGACTAAAGACGCAAGGCTAAAAACTATACCCTCCGTCCTACTCAGCCATATGAACTCCTTTTATAAAAACAAACTAAATACAAATAGAACTTAAAACCTCAACTTTCTGACACGATTAACTCCCTCAAATTACTACATAATTGAAGAGAGCATTTTCTGAAATGCATTACAAACGGGTTGGGTAACACATCTTGGCGAAGATTGCGGAAGTGCTGTGCATAGGGAGGTTATTCCATCGAACTTTCGAAACCAATCATAACAACAAAAAAGCATGAAGTAACATTCTATTGACCAACCCCATTATGCACAGCCCGCAAGCAAGCCTTAGATGTGTCCAAGTCTTTGTTAGCATTGAAGAAAATGCGCTCGCAAATTAACTCAGCAACTGTGTTTTTTGTCAATAGTTAATGGTTAAAATTTATTGGTTAGTTTATTTTGTTTTCAAGAACAATTTT
>NZ_JAGUQP010000042.1 GCF_018704065.1 Desulfovulcanus ferrireducens
GACCAAAAGCTGAGTTACGGTGTCTTGATGCACCAGAAAGTTGAACGGTCTGTCACGCCTAAATTCTTATTTCTTTATCTCTTAAATTTGAAAACAGGTGATGTAAACATACGAGAAAGTTGAGTTATTAACTAGAACTTTGCCTTGATTTTGTTAAAAAGGCAAGGGTTGCTGACAGGGCTGCGCTTTCGTTATTTCTACCCTTGGCGTCTTTGCGTCTTGGCGCGAGAATTTTTGAATTTAGGTGTGTTTCCCTGGACCGGGCGCAAATTGTAAATCGAATTGACATAAAATGAGCTAAAGAATAGCAAAGGTTAATTCCTGATTATTCAGGAAGTCCTCAATTTGCTTCTCTATTCAGAGATGTTCCTGTAAAAAGTCAAAATATGCTATTTTGCTAAAATTGCTGGATACTTAACTTTTTAAAGTAGTTTAACATTCAACATAAAACATTCAACAATACCTGCAAAAATTTAGTTTTTGCAAGTATATCATAATTATGAAGCATTTTAAATCCCTTTGTATTCACGGCCATTTTTACCAACCCCCGCGTTTTGATCCCTGGCTGGAAGAGGTCTTGCCGGAAGGCAGTGCTGCGCCATTTGCTAACTGGAATGAGCGTATCGCCAGGGAGTGCTATGAACCTCTGGCCTTTGCTCGCAGGCTTAGTCACGATGGCAGGATTTTTAAAATTATCAACTGTTATGAATGGATTAGTTTTAATGTGGGACCAACTCTTCTCACCTGGATGGAAGATAGGGCTCCTCAGGTCTATGCTCGAGTAATCGAAGGCGATAAGAAAAGTGTGCAAAGGCTTGGTTTTGGTAATGCACTGGCCCAGTCTTATCATCATATAATTATGCCTTTGACCACTGATTTGGACAGGGATGTGGAAATTTCCTGGGCCATAGCAGATTTCGAGCATCGTTTTGGACGTAAGCCCGATGGCATGTGGCTGCCAGAAACCGCGGTGGACATTCCCACTCTGGAGGCCTTGGCCAGAGCAAAAATTGAATTTACCATTCTTGCTCCCAGGCAGGCTATGGCTGTTGCTGAGCTTAACAGTGAAGAGTGGACACCTGTGGATGAAACGAGCCTGGATACATCCCTGCCCTATTTAGTCAATTTACCTTCCGGAAAAACTATAGCAGTCTTTTTTTATAATGGTCCTCTGTCGCATGGAGTGGCCTTTGACGATTATTTAAGCGATGGTGAGGGATTTTGGCAAAAAATTACGTCTGATCATTTAGGGGGACTTTTGACTCTGGCCACAGACGGGGAGTCTTATGGTCATCATTTCAAGTTTGCAGAAATGGCCCTGGCCTATGTCATTGAGCAGGCTCTGAAAAAAAGAGACGGCATAGACCTGGTCAACCTGGCTTATTATCTTCAGCAAAATCCACCGCAAAAAAAAGTAAAAATCAGGGAAAAAACTTCCTGGAGTTGCGTTCATGGGCTAAAACGCTGGCAGGATGATTGCGGATGTAGTGCTGGCAGGCACCCGGACTGGCGGCAGCACTGGCGAAGACCCTTGCGACGGGCTTTGAATTATCTCAAATATTATGTGGACGAGCATTTTAGACGCTTGGGCAGGGGATTATTTGAGAAACCCAATAAGGCCTTACTTGATTATGGGAAGTGTCTATGCGGAATGATAGAGCAGGAAGAATTTGCACATACGTATTTACGGTCCGGCTTTTCAAAAAAAGATATGAGCCGGGCTTTTTCTCTTCTGGAGATGCAACGCTTTGCCTTGGCCAGTTTTGCAAGCTGTGCCTGGTTCTTTGATGATATTGGCCGAATTGAGCCATTAAATAGTCTAAGTTGTGCCTTGCGCAGTATGGAGCTTATGCAGGATTTGGACGGACCTGACATTGAAGAGGGGGTTGTGCATATTTTAGAGGAAGCATTTTCCAATGACGAGGCTATAGGAGATGGCCGGCAGATTTGGATGACCCTGATTAAGCCAGGCCAGATGAGTAGAAAAAAGCTGGTTAACTTTGCTCTTACCCTGCGTAAAAACAATATCCAGCCTGATTTTAAGGGGGTTAAGTTCCTTTTTGAAAAGGAACATATGACCATTATCTGGCCAAAGCTGTTGAAAGAAGAAAAGGTTGAATTAGGGCCAGGAAAGTATGAAATATCTTCAAAAGTGCTTGGACCCAAACTAAATAAATTTTTACTTTGTGAGCTTGCCAGACAAAAACAGGACTGGTTGTGGTCAGGGCTGATAAAGGTAGGAGAAGAGTTGGTTCCTTATTTTCAGCAATGGGAAGAAGGACAAACAGAAGTTTTTGATCAGGTTAAAGATTTTCTCCCTGCACTGATTTTGCACCATATATTTTTTCAGGAGTTGGAACGGGAAAATTTTATTGATTATTTTAAAATGTTCTTGTCCGAAAATCCTTTTTGGCGACAGAAGATTTCCAGACAAGTTGAGGATGGTTTGTGGAGATGTTTTTATGCACAAGATTGGAGCCAGATGATTAGGCTCATGGAGCGGAGCAATAAACTCGGCTTAAGCCTGGATTTATTTAAAATCCAGAATGAGATCTGGAAGAAGGGAGTTAAAAATTTTGATGCTCGATTTTTGAGTATTTTCTTTTTTGACACGGCCTCATCGAACTGACGAGGCCGTGTTTTTATCTCGTTTTAAGCTGCAGCAAGACGCCGGGTCAGTTTCTTCAAGTTGTGGATTTTTCGACGCAGCTTTTCCCGTTCTGCCCGCTTAGACTTTGGCAAGGCCAGCTTCTGGGCTCTTAATTCCTTGATTTGCCTCTTGAGGTCTCTGATTTGAGCTTTGTAGGGAGATGTTTTGTCATCAGCATCATCAGAGATTCCTAAAACTTCTTTAATGGCTGCCAGTAGCTCATCTTTATCCATTCCAGAGGCACCAGTAATCTGAGGAATCTTGTCCATGGCCAATTGGCGCAGTTCCTTAGCGGTCATTTTGTCTAGTGGTTTCTTGAGCTCTAATTTGATCTCTTCACTCATGTCTAGTCCTCCTAAAGAGTTTAAAGTGTAAAGTTTAGAGTTTTTTGCGGAATTGTGCTTCTTGAGTATGGTTTCTTACGTTAAAAAGCATGATTTTCCGACTTTATTGAGATGATTGCCATAACTCTAAACTTTAAACCTCAAACATAGATATATATTTTTTATAGCATTTATAAACGGGCGAATCTTTTGGTAATTTATCCAACAATTTGCCTAGATTTTGGGGCTTTTTTAAAGATCGTTGTCTGACCGGTGTTATGACTAATTGTTGATCCAACGGGGTTCTGCCCTTTATCAGCTCGAAGCGTATCTTGTCAAAAAAAGGTTGGTCTAAAAAATCATTGACCCTTTCCAAGATTTGGGGGGCAAAGAAATTCATTTCCTGGATGACTATAGAATCGTCTGCCCCTAAAATAAGGGTGTGTTGCTTATGCCCTAAGGGTCTGATCAGGTCCGCTAGTTTTGACCCAACGACCTCTGACCAATTGTTCCAGAGCTGAGCCAGGCGAAAGTTGTTTTTAATTTCCTCACTGGAAAATTGTTTTTTTAATGCTTCGGCAAAGGATCGCATTTTTTATACTAACCCATTTAATTGTTGAATGCTTAAGTTTAAAAATTGAGACAATTTTTATTATTTGTCAACTACCATCACAATTTTCACTGTGAACATTTTTTTTATTTTTTGTTTTACAATGTGACAATTGTTCAAATCCGACTTGAGTTTTTAGTGAGATGGCGATAGAAAATTTTTTATCAATGGATTCTCAATAATGATAATTAATAAATAACTAGGGAGGAATTAATGGTTTTAAAATTAGATCCAACTTTGGAGTATAAGATTGCTGATATTGGTCTGGCCGAATGGGGGCTGAAAGAAATGGCTCTCTCAGAGAATGAGATGCCAGGCCTTATGGCATTGCAGGAAAAGTATGGTCAAGAAAAGCCCTTAAAAGGGTTAAAGATCATGGGCAGTTTGCACATGACCATTCAAACGGCCATGCTTATTCAGACTTTATACAAATTGGGCGCTGATATTCGCTGGGCTTCCTGCAACATTTTTTCTACCCAGGATCACGCGGCAGCGGCAGTAGTGAAGAAGGGGTATGCCAAGGTCTTTGCCTGGAAAGGAGAAACTTTGGAGGAGTACTGGTGGTGTACCGAGCAAGCCTTGACCTGGCCGGATGGTTCCGGTCCGGATTTGATCGTGGATGATGGTGGAGATGCCACCTTGTTTGTACATCAAGGGGTAAAGGTGGAAAAGAACCCTTCGCTTTTGAATGAGAAACAGGACAATAAAGAGTTTCAGATAGTGATGGATCGTTTGGCTGAGAGTTATAAAAACGATCCCCAAAAATGGACACGTATAGCAAAGAATATTCGCGGGGTTTCAGAGGAGACCACCACTGGTGTACACAGGTTGTATCAGATGGAGAAAAATGGCGAGCTCTTATTTCCGGCTATAAATGTTAATGATTCCGTTACAAAATCAAAATTTGACAATATTTATGGCTGCCGTGAGTCTCTGGCTGATGGGATCAAAAGGGCCACTGATATTATGCTTGCAGGAAAGGTGATCGTGGTTTGTGGTTATGGAGATGTGGGTAAGGGTTGCGCTCAATCCATGCGCGGCTACGGGGCCAGAGTACTGATAACAGAGATTGATCCTATTTGTGCCCTGCAGGCTGCTATGGAAGGATATGAAGTAACCACAATGGAGGAAGCCGCTCCAATTGGAGATATATTTATTACGGCTACGGGTTGCTGTGACGTTATTCGCGGTGAGCATATGGAGCGGATGAAAGATGAGGCCATCATTTGTAATATCGGCCACTTTGATTCAGAGATAGAGATGAGTTACCTGGAAAATAATCCCAAGTGCAAGAGAATTAATATCAAACCCCAGGTGGACAAATGGATTTTGGAATCAGGCAGGTCTATAATCGTCCTGGCCGAAGGACGGCTTGTCAACCTGGGTTGTGCCACAGGGCATCCCAGTTTTGTCATGAGTAACAGCTTCACCAACCAGGTGCTGGCTCAGATTGAATTGGCCAAAAATAAGTATGAGCCTAAGGTGATGGTTTTACCTAAAAAACTGGATGAGGAAGTGGCCAGGCTCCATCTGGAGCGGTTAGGGGTAAAACTGGAACGGTTAACCCCAAAACAGGCAGAATATCTAGGCGTGCCAATTGACGGGCCGTACAAGCCAGAACATTATCGCTATTAGATTAATGGGGAAGGGTAGAAACGAAGAAAGGGGGAAGCCTACTATTTTTTTACTCGGCTTTCCCCTTTCTTCGTTTCATATCTCTCTGTTATCCCGCGAGTATCCGCGTCATTATTATATCTTACAGGCTGTTCTCAAATCATCAACAGCATCGGTCTTTTCCCATGTAAAATCCACATCTTCTCGCCCAAAATGACCATAGCAGGCTGTTTTCTTATAGATGGGCCTTAGCAGGTTAAGACGTTCTATGATGTAATAGGGGCGGAGATCAAAGACTTCTTTAACCGCTTTGGTTAAAACATCATCCGGTACTTGACCTGTGCCCCAGGAAGTGACCAGAACAGATACTGGTTCAGCTACACCAATGGCGTAGGCAATTTGGACTTCACACTTATCAGCCAGTCCGGCAGCTACGATATTTTTGGCAATATACCTGGTCATGTAAGCAGCTGAGCGGTCTACCTTGGACGGATCTTTACCGGAAAAGGCACCGCCACCGTGGTTTCCCATGCCTCCATAGGTATCCTGGATAATTTTTCGTCCGGTAAGGCCGCAGTCGGCCAGAGGCCCGCCAATGACAAAGCGGCCAGTGGTATTGATAAAAATACGCAAGTTTTCATCCAGCATGTCTTCTGGCAGAACCTTGAAGATAACTTCTTCTTTGACGGCATCTACAAGGTCTGCATAAGATATATTTTCATTGTGCTGGCAGGCAATGACCACATTGTCTATCCGGGTTGGTTTACCGTTAATGTATTCTACGGAAACTTCTGTTTTGCCGTCGGGTCTCAAGAAATCCAGGATATTGTTTTTGCGTACGTAGGCCAATCGCCTGGATAATTTATGGGCGTAGTAAATAGGAGCAGGCATCAATGTCTTGGTTTCATTGACTGCAAAACCAAACATCATGCCCTGATCTCCTGCACCCTGCTCTTCTGGTTTTTGTCGGTTTACACCCCTGGCAATATCTGGCGATTGCCTGTCTATGGATGAGATAACAGCACATGTTTCATAGTCAAAACCTACATCTGAGCTGTCGTAGCCGATTTCTTTGACTGTCTCTCTGACAATCTGGGGAAATTCAGCAAAGGCAGTAGTGGAAATTTCTCCGGCTATAAAGGCCAGACCAGTGGTGACCAAGGTCTCACAGGCCACGCGCGCCTGAGGATCTTGCTCCAATATTACATCCAGCACAGCATCAGAAATTTGGTCAGCCACCTTGTCCGGATGGCCTTCGGTCACTGATTCCGATGTAAACAAATAGCGGTCACTTGCGACGATCATTTGTCTCCTCCTTGATTGGGGTCTTCGGGATTTATTATCCCACCTGAGATAAGCAGCTTAAACGAGTCCTCCACGCTCATGTCCAGAGGAATGACATCTTCTTCCGGAACCACCAGGTAATACCCGGATGTGGGGTTGGGGGTAGTGGGGACATAGACATTTATTACTTTTTTTTGGGTTTTTCGTTGTAACTCACCCACGGCCACTCCTGTTACATAAGCCAGTGAGTAAACACCATCGCGGGGAAATTCAACAAGGACAACCCGTTTAAAGTCTTTTCCCGCGCCATTGACGAGAGTTTCTATCAGTTGTTTTACTGAGGTATAAAATTTGTTTATGAAGGGGATTTTGTTGATGATCCTCTCCCATAACGAAACCAGTTTACTCCCCAAATAGTTGCGGACCAGGAAGCCTGTAATGATCAGGAGAATAACCAGGACGATAACTCCCAATCCGGGTACTGGAAAAGGCAAGAAGTTTTCTGGCCGATACTGGGCTGGAATGATGAGCAAAATCTGGTCAAGCCACTTTATAAGAATTTTTAAAAAGTAAAAAGTGGCCGCAATGGGGGTTAGAAAGAGAAGACCCGCAATGAGGTTAGTTTTTAAAAAGTCCTTGAATCGGATAAAAATATTTGGGTTTTCATTTTGTTTAACCACGGACAAACCTCTTGATTCTGTTTTGGTTGTCAACAAAGACAAGTTTGGGAGTGTGCGCCTGGATCTCAGAGGGCTCTAGTTGAATATAAGAGGCTATGATTACTTTTTGCCCGGCTTTACCTTTGTGGGCTGCCGCCCCGTTTAAACAAATTTCACCTTTTTGACCTCTGATAGCATACGTGGTCAACCTTTCTCCGTTGTCGACATTATAAACATCAACTTGTTCAAAAGGCAAAATGCCTGCAGCCTCCATCAGTTCCGGACAGATAGCGATGCTGCCCTCATATTCGACATTGGCACCGGTGAGGGTGGCGCCGTGAATTTTAGATTGTAAAAAGGTTCTTAAAGCCATATTAATTCTCCGTAATTCGTGATTCGTAATGGATGATGAGTCTAACTTGGTTAGTTTTTTGCTTTTTTATGCTTAACTAAACACGAAGTACGATATTGTCTATCAGTCTGGCGTGGCCAAGAAAAATGGCCACAGCCAAGAGGGTTGGTTGATCTATCAGAGACACGGGAGTCAATTGTTCCGGATGGACCAGTTCAATATAGTCTATTTTGCCTGAAGGTAAGTTTTTTTTGTAAAATTCTTTCAGTGCGTTTTTGATTGTTTCAGCCTGCACATGAGTCTGTTTAACCATAGTCTGGGCCATTAACAAGCCTTTATAGATAAAAGAGGCCTGTTTTCGTTCAGCGGGTGTTAAATAGGTGTTTCTGGAGCTCATGGCCAGTCCATCTGGTTCGCGTACAATAGGCCTGCCGACTACCTCTATAGGAAGATTCAAGTCTTTGACCATGCGTTTGATAATTGTCAACTGCTGCCAATCTTTTTGTCCAAAGACAGCCAGATGAGGTAAGGTCAGGTTAAACAGTTTGCAGACAATAGTGGCCACCCCCCGAAAATGGGTGGGCCGGGCCTTTGCGCACAGATTTTGTGCCAGATCCGGGACCTCAACCCAGGTGCAATGGCCTGGTAGATAAAGGGCTTCAGGCTTGGGAGTAAACAGGATATCGACTTTTTCTTTTTGGGCTAGTTTTTTATCCCGGTCCAGATCGCGCGGATAGGCTTCAAGATCCTCATTTGGTGCAAACTGGGTAGGATTGACAAATAAGGAGACTATGAGTTGTTCACAATTTTGTCTTGCCCAGCGCATCAGGCTTAAATGCCCTTCATGAAAATAGCCCATGGTGGGCACGAGAGCAATTTTTTTACCCTGGCTTCGCAGGTCAAGACATATATGCTGCAGTTTGTGCACATCACTTATTATTTTCATAAGCAACTTTTTTTAAAAACATTAAAGTTTAAGTGATAGATTAGATTTTGTCTAGTGATATTTAACTTCTTGAAATTGTTAACTATTTGACTCTCTAGTCAATGGGACATAAATAATGTAAAAAAAGATTATGATTAAGGCAACGGGTATTTATTCTTTTCAAACGGTCAGCGAGGCTAAATGTATTCAATGTGCCCGCTGCCTGGAGGTGTGTCCTGTATTTTTAGCCACCAATGCCGAGGAATTGAGTCCGAGGGCCAAGGCGGTCATGTTACAGAATTTGGATTTATTGTCCAGGTATATGACTCGCGAGGTTCGAACCTCTGACCCTCGACTACTAAATAAGGTGCGAATGTTAGCAGGCCTCTGTGCCGGTTGTGGCAAATGTGCCCGGGTTTGTCCACAGCAAGTTGATGTTCCGGGACGCTTATCTAAAATAAAGTCCGAGTGTTCCGGTTGGAGGGCCTGGATATGGGCCAGGTTAGTCAAATATGGTTTTTTGCTGCCCAAGGCGTTGCCTTTGGCGGCTACAGAACGCGTTCTTGGTCCGTTTTTACCGGCAGGGAGGAGAAAATACCTGACGGCAATATCCAGGGGCGAAACAGTCAAGCCCTGGCTGAAAATAGAAATGTCGAAGGTCACACAAGGTTTAAGCCGTGAGGCCTCTGTTGCTGAGAGAGAGGATGTAAAAAAAGTAGTTGTTTTCCCCGGTTGTCTTGGGCGTATTTTTTGGCCCCATTTACTTGAAAAGGCAGAAAAGCTCCTCAAGGGCCTTGGTTATCAACTTTTGCCAACACCTGACTGGGCCTGCTGTGGCTTTACCTTCAAGGGGGCCGGCTTACTAAACGAGCAAAAGAGATGCCAGGAAATAAATTTTGCTCTTTGGAAAAAGCTGGGACAACCCAAGATTGTTACTTTTTGTGCTACATGCGACCATGGGTTAAAAGATATATTTGATACGAATTTTTCAAAGTTTAAGGAGAGCATTGTATCTTTTGAGGGGTTAATAGATTATGCTACCTGGACGCTTGATGGGGATAGGCCGGAGCATATTTTGTGGCACAGGCCCTGTCATGCAAGAGAAGGCGAAGCCAGGCTCTGGCAGGAGAAATTTGAGAGTGCCGGAGTGAAGTTAACTTTAAATGAGGAGTATTGTTGTGGTCTAGGTGGTAGTTTACAAATCGAAGCCCCGGATTTAAGCAGGCAAGTAAGTACTTTATTTTGGCAAAATTTAGATATAAATGACGGCACGGTACATATCCTTTCGTCCTGTAATGGGTGTGTGTTGCAGCTTAAAGCTACCAAACCGGATAATATGCGTGTAAGTCATTGGCTCGAGGTTATAAGGACTGAGTAAAAGAAAATAAGAAGTTGAGAAGATAGTTTTTACCGCCGTGGAAGTTTCTGACTTCCCTGTTTTCTAACTTCCCAAATTACTTATATTCAAGAGGTAAAGATATGTTTGGAATGATTGTAAAGAAGCTTTTTGGAACCAAGAATGAGCGATATTTAAAAAAACTTCAGCCCATCGTAGCCAGGATTAATGACCTTGAGCCGGAAATACAAGGGCTTAGTGATGATCAGTTGAAGCAAAAAATAGCTGATTTTCGTCAGGAAGTGAAAAATGGCCGCAAATTAGATGAAATTTTGCCCGAAGTCTTTGCCATTGTCCGCGAGGCCTCCAAGCGGGTTCTTGATATGCGTCATTTTGATGTTCAGCTGATAGGTGGAATTGTCCTCCATGAGGGCAAGATTGCAGAGATGAAGACAGGTGAGGGTAAGACTTTGGTGGCCACTTTGCCTGTAGTGCTTAATGCCTTGACCGGTAGAGGTGTCCATGTGGTCACGGTGAACGACTACCTGGCCCAGCGTGATGCCGAGTGGATGGGCAAACTCTATAATTTTTTGGGGTTGTCCGTTGGAGTCATAGTACATGGTTTAAGCGATGAGGAAAGGAAAGAGGCCTACGCAGCAGATGTCACCTATGGGACAAATAATGAGTTCGGGTTTGACTATCTCCGGGACAATATGAAGTTTTACCCGGAACAACTGGTCCAGCGGGAACTCTACTATGCCATTGTGGACGAGGTGGATTCTATCCTCATTGATGAGGCCAGGACTCCTTTGATTATTTCCGGGCCGTCTGAAGAGTCCACTGCTCTTTATGTGCGTATCAATAACATTATCCCCAGCCTGAAGAAAGAAGAGCATTTTACCATTGACGAAAAGGCCAGGTCAGTGACCCTGACCGATGAGGGCGTCCAAAGAGTGGAGGAGATTTTAAAAATAGATAACCTGTTTGATCCGCGCCACATTACTTACCAGCATCATATTCTCCAGGCTCTCAAGGCCCACTATCTGTTTAAGCGGGATGTGGACTACATAGTTAAAGATGGCCAGGTGATTATTGTGGATGAATTTACTGGTCGTCTTATGCCCGGGCGTAGGTATAGCGATGGTTTACACCAAGCCCTGGAAGCCAAAGAGGGGGTTAAGGTAGAGGGAGAGAACCAGACCTTGGCCTCTATTACTTTTCAGAATTATTTCCGGATGTATGAAAAATTGGCTGGAATGACAGGTACAGCTGATACTGAAGCGGTTGAATTCAAGCAGATTTATGATTTGGACGTGATAGTTATTCCTACGCACAAGCCCATGATTAGAAAGGATTATCCTGATGTAATTTATAAAACCCAGGAAGAGAAATACAGGGCCATAGCTGAGGAGATTAAAGAACTGCACTCCAAAGGCCAGCCAGTACTGGTGGGTACTACCTCCATTGAAAAGTCTGAGCTATTATCGCGTATGCTCAAAAAAATGCGCATCCCTCATGAGGTGTTAAATGCCAAGCATCATGAAAAGGAAGCTGAAATCGTGGCCAAGGCCGGTGAAAAGGGCAGGGTGACCATTGCCACCAACATGGCAGGCCGTGGTACGGATATTGTCCTTGGACCTGGTGTTCGCGAATTGGGAGGTTTGCATATCCTGGGCACGGAAAGGCATGAGAGCAGACGTATTGACAATCAGCTTCGTGGCCGAAGTGGTCGTCAGGGAGATCCTGGTTCGTCCAGGTTTTACCTTGCCCTGGACGACGATTTGATGCGTCTGTTTGGCTCGGACCGCATTGCCTCGCTGATGGATAAACTGGGTATGGAGGAAGGGCAGCCTATTGAAAACAAGATGATCTCCAAGGCCATTGAAAACGCCCAGCGCCGGGTAGAAAACCATAATTTTGAAATCCGAAAGACACTTTTGGAATATGATGACGTCATGAATCAACAGCGGGTGGCTATATATGCTCAGCGCCGGGAAATAATGATGGCCGAAGAACTGGATGATATTATCCAGGAATTTGTTGATGACCTCCTGGATGAAATTTACGCACCAATAGATGAAGCTGGCAAAGAAGGTCCGGATGAAGAAACCAGGCAAATGGTTTGGTCTAAACTGGATGATATTTTTGGTCTAAAAAAGGTTATCGAAAAAGATGAGTTGCCTGATCGCGAACAGGCCAGAGAAGGTGTCCTGCAGATTCTCAACAAGTTAAAAGAGGATGTCGGGGAACAATATCAGGAAGTGCTCCGCTTTTTTCTTTTGGAGAGCCTGGATAGGAATTGGAAAGAGCATCTGTTGAATATGGATCACCTCAAAGAGGGGATAGGTCTTCGCGGATATGGGCAAAAGGATCCCAAACAGGAATATAAACGCGAAGGATTTGAGCTTTTTCAGGACATGCTCTTTCGTATCAAAGAGAATACCCTGCGGGCTTTATGTCATTTGCGTATAGAGACCAAGGTAGAAGAAGAGGAGTTCAAGCACAGAGAACAGGAAGATTTGCAATATGTTGGCGGTGATGATCAGCCTAAAAAGAAACCGATAAAGCGTAAAAGCCCAAAGGTCGGGCGCAATGAACCTTGCCCATGCGGGAGTGGTAAGAAATATAAAAAGTGTTGTGGACGGTAAAGAAAAGAACGAGTGATTGGGAGCAATCTTTTCTTAAACCTAAATTTAGCGATTTTTACCCAAAGGGAGAGATTGCCACGGGCAGTTTCGCTGCCCTCGCAGTGACAATCCTACCCCTGTCATTGCGAGAGGAACGAAGTGGAGCGAAGCAATCCCAAACTTTAAACTGCAAAAAAACGCTGAATTTAGTTAGGGTTAAAAAACTCAACTTTCTCGTATGTTTACATCACCTGTTTTCAAATTTAAGAGATAAAGAAATAAGAATTTAGGCGTGACAGACCGTTCAACTTTCTGGTGCATCAAGACACCGTAACTCAGCTTTTGGTC
>NZ_JAGUQP010000043.1 GCF_018704065.1 Desulfovulcanus ferrireducens
CAATCTAGATCACTTAAATTTGCTTGATAACTCTATCTTATCTGCTCTTTTGGTTAAATTTAAACCGGACACTAGTGAAAAGAAAAATTTGAAAAAACAGGCAAAATCATAGATGATAAGCATGTTGAAAAAATATTTAAGATTACAAAAGGATTTCCTTATTATACCCAGCAAATTGCTTATGAGCTCTGGAATTTGTGTGACAATAAGGTGTCTGATAGATTGCTAGAAAATACTGTAAAAATTATTTTAGAAAGAGAAAATGATATGTTTTTTGTTGAATGGGATTTACTTACTCAAAATCAAAAAAGAGCGTTAAAATTAATTGTTGATGCCAATGGTACAAAGATCTATTCAAAAGAAAATATGTTAAAGTTTAATTTCGATGCCTCAAGTTTAAAAAGAGCAGTGGAAGGATTGTTACAAAAGGATATGATCGACCATTCAAATGGAAAATTTTACTTACAAGATCCACTTTTTGAATATTGGCTAAAAAAAACAAATTGAGAAGGCCAGTGGTTATTTTAACCGCAGACGCACGCAGACCTTTTTGTTCGGCAGACTTTGCCGAACAAAAGACTGACGGCCCAAAGGTCCGTTATTAAACTTAACTTAACAAGCATCATTTTACGGACCTACTAGTAAACCGTATCTAATACGATAAAAGCCGAAACCTAAATTTTCCCTTTACGGCCTAAAAGGCCGGGACAAGTAGTGCGACCGGCAAGTCGCCGGTTGCTCTTGTCTGCGTCCGTCTGCGTGGGTCTGCGGTTAAAAAGCTTCTATAAATAGCAAGTGTAGCTATCGGATGCACCTCAAATAACCAAGTTAGGAAAGAATAAAGCCTAGCTTAATTTTGTATATGATTCTGTCTCAACTTAAAGAACAAATTAATTTTTCGTCATGGCGAGACCTCTTAGGTATTTCATACCGGGAAATGTTTGGCATATAACTCATAGGTGCCATAATAGAGATTTTTTGTTGAGATATGCTTTTTTTCGAAGATATTGGGTTAAGTGGTTGTTTGAGGGTGCTAATCGTTATGAAGTGGCAGTGTTAAATTTTATGGTTACATCAAATCACATTCATTTGCTGCTACTTGCACCGGAAAGTATGGATGGTATTCCTCATTTAATGCAACTTGTGGCAGGAAGAACTGGTCAAGAGTATAATAAGCGCAAACATAGAAAAGGAGCGTTTTGGGAGAAGCGCTATCATGCAACAGCAGTACAGAGGGATGAACATTTAGTGAGATGTTTGCTGTATATGGATCTGAATATGTGCAGGGCAAAAGTAGTAAATCATCCGGGAGAGTGGAAAGATTGTGGTTATCATGAGATTGTGAAACCAAAGCAAAGGTATAAGATAATATCTCGAAAAGACTTGGCGGAGCTGTTAAATATAGGCGAGGAGATACTAAGCGATCAGTATAAACTGTGGATAGATGAAGCATTACGCAAGGGAAGTTTGGTGCGTGATGATATCTGGACAACGCAACCTGCAGTTGGTAATGAAGCATATGTTAATGAAATAAAGAGTAAATTAGGGTATTTTGTTAAAGGATTGAGTGCAAAAGAGACCAGGGAATGTGTGTTAAAAGAGGAACCAGCAGAATATGGGAAGGAGTGCTTTAAAGAAGATAATACGCTTGAGTGGGATATATTTCCAGAACTTTGAAGGCAACGAGCTCTAAGGTAATTAGAGTTAGTTTTTGCCCTATTTTTGTAATAGATAGTAAGTCTGTGATTTATCAAAAAATTAGGGTAAATTGTTTGTTATATTAAGTGGTTAGGTTAATTTTTGTTCGATTTAGAGAGAAAAAAATGTATCTAACGGGTGAAAATAGGCATTTTTTGAGGCAAAAAGTAAATTATTTCAGTCAGTTAGAGGGGTCAGACCCCAATCCGAGACAGACCCCAATCCGAGACCCCAATCCGACAAAGACCCCAATCCGACAATCCGCATTATTGTGCGTTTATGAAGGGGGGATGGCGTCCTGAAGCAAATGATAAAGTTATATAAAAGCTATCAATGCTCTATTGTGGCAATTGAAGAAGTGTCTCAAGATCAAACGTAAATACGGTATTATAGATGGCAGGGAGATAGAAGATGGGGTGTACCTGGTCTCCAGAATGGTTGAAAAGCCAGAACCATTTCAGTTAGATGGGTCAGACTCCAATGCTTTGCCAAAAGATAGTGGGTATATATCTATATAAAAAAATCACAGGCAAAAATGTTATTTGAAGAGAAAGTATAATGAAAATATTAGCCAGTATAGTAAAAAACGGACATGCAAATGAAAAATAATTCAACCTCAAACATTCAACATTCAACATTAAATATAGTCTGGCATAATGGCTATGTTAAGCGTGCTGATAGAAATCGTTTGAACAAGCATAAAAGCGGCCTGATCTGGTTTACTGGCCTTTCAGCCTCTGGCAAATCAACCATTGCCCACTTGGTGGAAAAGAAACTCCATGAGCAAGGAATAAGAACTTATGTGCTTGATGGCGATAATGTTCGCCATGGTCTTAATGTTGATCTTGGGTTTAGCCGTGAGGATAGAAAAGAAAACCTACGGCGTATTGTTGAAGTGTGCAAGCTCATGGTTGATGCAGGTCTTGTTGTTTTGACAGCCTTTATTTCTCCTTATAATGAAGACAGAGCCTATGTGAGAAGTAAGTTAAATGATGATTACATTGAAATATATGTCAAATGTTCTGTTGAGGAGTGTGAGCGCCGCGATCCCAAGGGACTGTATAAAAAAGCCAGGGCCGGAATTATAAAGAACTATACTGGTATTTCTGCGCCGTATGAAGTGCCAGATAACCCGGATTTGGTTATAGATACCGAGCATTGTGATCCTGAAAAGGCCGCGGTGCTGGTTCTAGAGTTTCTTAAAAGTAGAGATTTTTTGAGATTTAGGAATTAGGGGGGACCAGAGCCTAACACCTAATCCTTAATTTAGGAGTTGGGATGGGAGCCGAGGCATGAGGTCTTACTTGATTATTGACTTCAAAAAGTCTAATAACTTTGTCCGTTAAAAAAAGAAAAAATGCAACAGAAAAATCAAGGTAAAGGTGAGGTAATTTATACCCTAGATGTTCTCTACCAACTGCTAACGGTGGCCCTGGTTGGGGGCATATTTTTCAGGCTGTAAAAGACATTTACTTATTGAAATTACAAAATTAGTTTTTTTGCATACGCATCTTTATAAACGCATTGCTTTTATACTTGTTTTCCTGTCAACCTATAAATCTATTAGTCTCTTAACCTTTTGTCCCAATAAATGAGTAAAAAAATCACTCTTATCATTCCTGTTTACAACGAAGCGGATAATATTAATGCTTTTTACGAATCTACCTGTGCCGTGATTGAAGGGTTGGATAATTATACATGGGAGTTTTTGTTTGTTAATGACGGAAGTGAGGATAATAGCTGGCAGATAATTAAGCAATTAGCTGAGAGAGATTCAAGGGTTAAGGGAATATGTCTATCCAGAAACTTTGGGAAAGAAGTTGCCTTAACTGCCGGAGCTGAGTCAGTTAATGATGCGGATGCAGTTATCTTTATTGATGCTGATTTGCAGCATCCACCCCTCCTAATTCGTGATTTGGTGGCAAAGTGGGAGCAAGGGTTTCTTATCGTGGCTACGCAACGAAAAACTATTCAATATTCTGCCATACGTAGGCTTGGTGCCAAACTTTTCTATTATTTGTTAAATCGCTTTTCTAATATCAACATTGAACCTAATTCTACAGATTTCAGGTTATTAGACAGAAAAGTCCTGGATGTACTCAATACCTTTGAGGAACGGACCAGATTTTTCCGGGGCCTGATTGATTGGATGGGATTCAAGAAAACCTATGTTGTATTTTCGGCTCCGAATCGAAATAGTGGTCATTCTAATTTTAACTTTCGGAAGCTGTTTGATCTTGCAATTAATTCCTTTACAAGTTTTTCTCTTTTTCCACTTCGTATTGCAGGTTACCTGGGAGTTGCGATAATTTTGTTTACGATATTACTTTTAACTTACATGCTTATTTCCCATTTTTTCCTAGGGCAAGTATATACAATTCTTGCTTATTTTGTGGTATTGAATACATTTTTATTTGGTATAGTGCTTGCAGCAATAGGCCTAATTGCTCTTTATATAGGTCACATCCATACAGAAGTTGTCCGGCGTCCTCTTTATATTGTTCAAGAGCGTATAGGTCTGTAATATGAATCTTATATGCTATTTTCTAATATCCTGCCTTTGCGTTATATTATTCTAGAGTTTAAGTTCTATTGCTCAGAGTAAATATCTATACAAAGAATATATATCTAAGAGTATTTTATATACTGAATGGAAAAGTGAGATTTGGTATAGAATGAAAATTTTAATTTTTAATTGGCGTGATATTAAAAAACCCGGGGCTGGTGGGGCAGAAGTTTACACTCATGAGGTAGCAAAAAGATTAGTGCATAGAGGCCATTCAGTAACACTTTTTACTTCAATGTTTAAGAATGGTTTAAAAATGGAATATATTGATGGTGTTAAAATTATTAGAGCAGGAAGTAAATTTTCGGTATATTGGAAGGGAAAAGAATATTACAAAAAGTTTCTGGCTAAACAAAGGTTTGATGTAGTTATAGACGAAATTAATACAAGACCTTTTTTTGCGGTTGATTTCGTAAATAAAGGGGAAAAAACAGTTGCTTTAATTCATCAATTAGCAAGAGAGTTTTGGTTTTATGAAACGCCATCGCCTATAAATTTGATAGGTTACCATTTTTTAGAGAAAATTTGGTTAAAAAAATATAAGAATGTGCCAACTATTACAGTTTCCAATTCAACAAAGGAAGATTTAAAAAAATGGGGTTTTGAAAATATTTTCGTTGTACACAATGGTCTTAACGTACAGCCTCTGGATAAAATTCCCAAAAAAAGTGATAAACCTGTGGTGATCTTTGTTGGTCGTATGAAAAAAGCAAAGAAACCACAGGATGTGATTGAGGCATTTAAAATTGTAAGAAAAAAAATAAAAGAAGCTGAACTATGGATGGTCGGCGATGGATATATGAGAGCCAAATTAGAGGACAAAAATGTTCAAGGAGTGAAGTTTTGGGGATATGTAGACAAAAATACAAAAGACGAGTTAGTAAAAAAAGCATGGGTTATTGCAGTGCCTGGAGTTCGGGAAGGATGGGGACAGGTAGTTACAGATGCCAATGCATTGGGAACACCTGCTGTTGGATATGATATTCCTGGTTTAAGGGACTCTATAAAAAATGGATATAATGGCATATTGGTTAAACCTCATCTCCAGTTTTTTGCTGATGCTTTAATAAATGTTCTGGAAAATGTGTCTTTTAGAAAACAATTAAGCCAAAACGCTATTAAATGGGCAAAGCAGTTTAGCTGGGACAGGAGTGCAGATGAATTTGAGAGGCTGATTAAAATTACGATCTAGAAATACAATGAGCTTAAAGTGTTATAGTCTAACAAGAAGGAGAAGAATAGATAATGCCTTTAGTTTTTGTCTTAAATGGATATTTTAGGAGCGGAAGTACTCTTTTGTATAAAATTATAAAACTAAGCAATAAAGAAAAAGCTGTATTCTATGAGCCCTTACATAATGATCTTTTTTTTTACTTAGGTAATCATAAAATAGGTTTAGTTGATAGGGTACATAGTACATGCTTATGGGATGAATATTTATTACATGGAGAAAACTTCATTGACAAATTAAGAGAAGAGCATCCATGTATAAATCAAATCTTTCCCCTTAATTCAAAACAAGTTATAGATTATATTGATATCTTTCATGGTCTCCGAGCTCAAGTAGTCTTACAACCTAATAGAATGCATTTTGTATTGGAAAAAGTAGCAAACTATTACAGTATTCCTTGTGTTCATATAATTCGCAACCCACTAGACACATATCTAGACATAATTAATACTTACAGAAAAAAAAGAAGTAAAGCAATTGTTTTTATAGCTGATATTTTAAGAAAATTCAATTTACTTCCTTTAAAAAAAGCATTTGCTATGGATAAAGGATTAGAATTCATATTCAAGTATTTTGGCAAACCTTCTAAATGGGAAGATATCATTTTTAAAATGAGACATTGGAACGATACTTTTGGAATTTTTTTAGTGAATTGGACTATATGTAATTATATTGCAATAAAACAACTGGAAAAATGTAAGGGAAATTTAGTCATATATGAGCAGTTAGTAAACGATCCTTTGGGATCGTTTAGTTATCTAGAAAAAATTAGTGGTTTAAAATTTAAAAAAAATTTTGCTAATATGATTAGTAAGAAGTTTGTAGGTCAGTATAATCAATTTTTGATAAAAAAAATGGAAAAAAAAATTAAGGAATTTCAAATTGAACCTGAATGGAATTATGTGATAGAGTCTTCAGGTTATCGATTTTAGCATGGCAAAAATAATTTCTGTAACTCAATCGTGTGTACCTGGCGGAGTTTATAGGACAGCCTTGATTCATACTGCTTTTTTGAGAAAAAAGAAGCATAATTCCCTTTATTATTCTATTATTGGTCAACCTAATAAATATTGGAGCCTTTTTGATGAGTATGGTATTAGGCCTTTATATACATCTTGTTTTAGGTCAGAAAGCTGTACGCGGATAATGGGCGATATTGTCTTTAGCAAACACTTCGTAGAAGACGTGAAATCAAGTGATTTAATAATAGCACATAACAATCCAGGAGCTAGAGTTGCTTTAGAATTTAAAAAGAAATATAATATTCCATTTGTCTTTTACCTACATGATTCGTTGGTGTACCCTATATTTGGAAGCATTTATAATATATTGTTTAATTTTAAAAAATTAGCAAGGCGATATGAAGATAAATTTTTGCAATATTCAGATTTGGTGATAGTTAATAGTCAAATAACTTTAAAGAAAATTTTTCATAATCACTATCTAACTACTAATACCATCAACGATAAAATTAAGATCTTATATCCAACCTTAAACATACCTCTAGAAAAAAAAGAAATTGTTCAAGATAAGCAAGAATATCTACTTATTGTCGGCAGAATAGACCATGAAGCCTTTTATTATTTATATAATATAATTAAGCGCTTAAATTTTCCATTAATTATTGCTGGTTATGGTCATCCTCACAACAACAATTTTAAAAAAATTTTAAGGCTATACAAAAATTTAACAAATCACCAGAAAGTAAAATTTATTTTTTCGCCATCTGACGATGAATTGTTAAGTTTATACAAAAACGCATGTCTATTCGTGTATCCCGGCCATGAAAATTTTAACATGAGTGCGCTTGAGGCTATGTCTGCTGGATGTCCTATATTAGTAGCGGACACATCTGGAATTTTAGATATAGTGAGTAATGATTTAAGAGATAAAATAGCTTTACCCAAGAATGATATTCATTTATGGGTAGAAAGGATTAATAGAATTATTCAAAGTAAGGAATATATAGATTTAGGTAATGAGTGTTGGAAAGCAACGGCGAATTATAATTTAAATACACACTTAAAATGTTTTGAAGATCTTATAAACAAATTTATTTAAAGGAATAGCTGGTAAAATGAAAAAAAAGACTTTAAATGAATATAATGAAGATTATTATAGACATCAAGAAGCACAGTGGGTTTCCAAATTCCATATGATAAAGTATATTCAATTTTTAATAAAGCAAAAAAATATTAAGTGGCTAGATATAGGTTGTTCCAAAGGATATTTAGTTCAGGAACTTTTAGATAATAAAATTCAGTCTTATGGAATTGATATTTCGAGTTTAGCTTTTAAAGACATGAACTTTAATCTTCGTTCTAGAGTAACTGCAGGCTCTATCTCTTACATTCCATATAAAAACGAAGCATTCGATGTGATTTCGGTTTTTGATATAGTAGAGCATATCCATCCTAAAGAAACAGATGTGGCTTTTAAAGAGTTAAATAGGATTTTAAAAAAAGGTGGATATTTGATTCTAACTACACCAAATAGTGCACATATTGGGAATTGGATTTATGACTTGACACACATTAATGTAAGACCACTAGCTTATTGGGAGAAAGTCTTCAAACAAAATGGATTCGGATTAAAAAAAGAGTATGTGCCATCATTTTTAAAGTATCTTATTGCACATAAACACAAAGTTTGTGTCCCGATTTCAAATAAAATATGCTTCATTCTCGAAGAACCGTTACGATATATATTCGGTAAATTTTTTTCACGGCGTGGCAGATTATATTTTTTTGCAAAAAAAGTTCGTTAAAATGAATGACAGCAAGGCTAAGGTATTTTTTCTAGTTATTTTATTACTTTTTTCTCTTTTATTTTGGTGGAAGTTTGTATTTTCACCTTACATTCTGATCCATGGCGATTTTCGTTTTGCCTTTACCGTAAATGAGCACATATTTCACCATTTAAAAAATGCTTATCAGCTTCCTAAGGTTCCGTTTTTATTGCCTCTTTATTGCTTGAGTAAAATATGCGGCGATCTTCTTGCCGAAAAGTTATTTACTGTTCTAATACTTTATTTAAGTTTATTATGGGTATACTTTGCTCACAAGTATTTTCTCTCGAAAATTTTATTTAACGCTCAAAATTTACTTTTATCATTCTATTCTTTTTATGGTGCTATTATTTTTCTTTTTAATCCCTGGACAATAAATAAAGCACACCATCATTATTGGCTCGTTTTAGGGTTGGCTGCTTCATACCTCATGATAGCCAAATTAGATGAGGAATTGCATAGTACATTTTCTTTTAGGAGACTTATTTTTATGGGCATATTATTTTGTGCAATAGCATCCTCAATACAACCTTTAATAATTTACTTTACATTTTTATTCTTAATATATTTAGGATTAAAGTCAATTTGTTACGGAAAAAAATTTTTAATAAAAATTTTCACAAAAAAAAATATCTTAGTTTTTATTTTAATTGTTTTGTTAAATGCATTTTGGGTTGCACCATTTTCAATAATTATTCTTTTAGGTAGTGAAAGCCCAAGTTATCCTATTATACCGCAAAATGTCCACTTTCTTTCTCGAAGAGGGAGTATTCTCAACGTTTTCCAGCTTACTAATTCATATCCTTGGGCTGAAAAAAACTCAAGCATTTTGACTAATTATAGTCTAAATTTTATGAAATCCCTTGAGTTGTGGGAAGTAATACCATTATTTCTCATTGCTTTTATATTTTTATTTGTACTATTTTATGATGAAAAATATAAAAAAAAATTCTATTTCCTTTTTTTCAATTTAATATTCCTATCTTCAATTCTAATTTCTTGTGGAACAAAGGCACCATTTTTTGGGAAAATATACGAGTTGGCATTTTTAAATCTACCTTTGGGATGGGTTATACGAGATCCTTATAAGAATACAGGCCTCGTGGTTATTGCTTTAAGTATCCTTTATTTGCATGGAATGCATTTACTTTGTCAAAAAATAAAACTTGCTTCCAATATCTCTATATCGATTGTCTTAATTTGCTTTATGGTATTGCCTTTTTTCTGGGGGTGGCCAATTTTAACAGGAGATTTAAATGGTCATCTAAAATTTATAAAATATCCAAACGATCTTTCAAATATTATATCCTACTTACATCGATCATTGGATAATAATGGAGAAAAGATACTTTGGCTTACTAAAGAAAAATCTAAGTATTATTATCACAATTTGCCGGAGCTCTCATCTGCTAGTCTAAATGTAGTTCATTTAAGTAACGATGTTAGAAAATATATCTCATTTTTGATAGATACTAATAATATTAGCAATTTTGAAACTATTATAAATATATTAGGGGTTAACTATATTATTTTGCGGAAGGATTTTGATTCTTCTCATAAAAAGTTAAATTCATCATCATGGGATGATGGAAGGAAAGCCGAAAGATTATTGTCTAAAATTTTTGTACCTATTTATAAATCCCACGATTTTATCATTTTTAAAAACCAAGCTTATGTACAAGTTTTTGATGTCAATGGATTTAACCTATTATCTTTTAACCTTTCTCATTTTTTAATAGATTTAATCCATAAGGCTAGTGAAACTCAGGTAAAAATAATGAATTGTAAAAAAATTGATTCAAAATATTGGGAGTTACAAATCAAATCAAAGAAATCATTCCTTCTTAGTTTTACTGAGCCATACGACAATTTTTGGCAGGCACAAATTTATAAAGATGGAAAAGTAATTGATCAAGTGAACGCAATCCCTGTATTAGGAATAATTAATGGTTTTTATATTAAGCCAAATGGAAATTTGACTGTTCAAATTAAATATATGCCAGAAATATGGCGCACTTATTTTAAAGCTGGACTATTTATAACCACTTTATCATTTTTTATTGTATGTTGCATGTACAAGAAATACAAAAGCTTTTAAATTTCTTTTTATGATTTTTTGTTCTTACACAAACCAATTTTTTACAATGTATAATATTACATTTTAGATCTCGACGGTTGCTGTTGAATTTACCGATTCTTCTCTATTCATATCTTGAAATAAGCATCAGTTGATTATGATGATATAACTAAAGGTACGACTATTCACTCATCTGGTTAGTTTAAAATCTTAGCGATAGATTGATAAAAAAGTATACAGCCTAACAGTTAACTTTGTATTGAGAGCAAATAGAGTCTGACTGTTGTAATGTAACATGTTAGAAATTATTATTTTGATATTTAGTAATACATGTTGTTTAATTATCAGGCGTTGACTTTTTGTATAAAATGATTGATGAGCTTCCTTTTCCGATCCTGATTGTCCAGCCTGATTGAGGCACTAGTATTTTCAATAGCCATCTTCTGGAAGAACAGAGGGAGCATTTCATCAAGTTTAGGCCCCTAAACCAAGACCTTATTTTAATGTTAGGAGCGTTCGAGTGCATCCGCTAATTGTTTTGACTTTTGACGAGTTTGAGTTGTGGCCTTGAATTTGTTTGTAATTTTTTCGGTTCTTCGACGTCTGATGTGGAAATATTAGTTTTTGATGTTCTTTGAAATAGTGGTTATCTCTCGGTCTCAATCAGCCTTTAAAAGGAGGAGATAACCATGAGTTCATCAGCCAATGAACTGTTAACCTTGGGGCTAGGTCTGACAGCACCGTGGAAGATTATTGACCAGCACCTGGATACCAGTGTTAATCCTCACAGGCTTGATATTAGAATCGGCGCTGAAAGAGGTTCATTATATCCCTGTCCTGAGTGCGGCGCTTTGTGCAAGGCTCATGACTTTAAAGAGTTTACATGACGTCACCTCAACTTTTTTCAGCACCATTGCTACCTGACAGCCAATGTTCCTCGTATCAAATGCCCCAAGCATGGAATCAAGAGAACCAAGGTCCCCTGGGCTCGTAAAGGTAGTCAATTCACGCTTCTTTTTGAGCAGGTTGCCCTGGCTTTGGTCAGAGAAATGCCGGTCTCCGCAGCAGCTCGTATAATAGAGGTAACCGACAAGCGATTATGGCGTGTGGTCAACCATTATGTCTCCAAGGCCTTGTCCAAACTGGATTTTTCTTCGGTCACGGCTGTAGGTCTCGATGAGACATCTTCAAAAAAGGGACACAACTATGTGACCGTTTTTATTGACCTTGACCGAAAAGATAGGCCGGTCATTTTCGCTACCCCAGGCAAGGGCAAAGACTGCTTGAAACGATTCAGCAACCATCTGAGAGAACACGGAGGAAAAGCCTCAAATATTGCCGAGGTAGTTTGCGACATGTCCCGTTCATTTCTGAGTGGCATTCAGGAGAACTTTGCCAATGCAGCTACAACAGTGGACCAGGGCAAACGCACCAAAAAAGTTATTGTTTAATTTTTAGGAAAGAATATGATAGTTTTGTGAAATTTTAGGCTTTTTTTCGGGCAAAAAATAGGTTAAGACCTCCAAAATTTTTGAGGAGGTCTATCATGTGCAATAAGATATTAAAAATTTTATCTATTGTTCCCGTGTAATGCTTCTCCTGGAATTGGAATTTTGCCGTCGTCAAATTAGTTAGTTAAAGTTGATTACTACCAGCCATTAAAAATCTTTTTGTTGGAGACATGTCGATGAAGCCTCTGCGTCATCTCTACTTGCAGATTCAGCAAGTCAGGTATTACCTTTTTGCCTTTCTGGCCGCCCTGGCAGCCTCCAACTTCCTGTCACGTTCTTTGAAAATCTGTTCCTCTCGGCCCTTAAGTTTTGCCTCAGGGCTAATATACCCGATAGCGCTGTGAAGACGTACTGTATTGTAATGCTTAACGTACCCCGCTATCACTTCCCTGGCGTCTTTCAAAGA
>NZ_JAGUQP010000044.1 GCF_018704065.1 Desulfovulcanus ferrireducens
GACCAAAAGCTGAGTTACGGTGTCTTGATGCACCAGAAAGTTGAACGGTCTGTCACGCCTAAATTCTTATTTCTTTATCTCTTAAATTTGAAAACAGGTGATGTAAACATACGAGAAAGTTGAGATAAGTTATTTGTTAATAACTGGAGTTTTCACTAGTAACCGCATTATTTCTGCGGTTGGGATCACCCATAAGTTAGCATCTGCAAGAAAATTTATTCAAAGCCCTCCAGCCAGTTGCCTCAATAAAATTTCCCTCCTTATTCCATGTCCAGAATAAAAGGGTAGGTCCGGAAAATCTAAGATTTTTTCTCCGAACCAGGCTTGATTCCATCATGGAAATTTACCGATCTTTTTTTTCAAAATAATAGTGGAAAAAAAGAAGAAGGTGTTTTAGACTTTTTTATAGGGTTGAAAAGTCAGGTTATGGTGTTTTTATTAAACCAAATAATTTTATCGCTACGTACTCACGATAGAAAATAACTGTTATAAAAGTCATTGTGGCAATCATTATATAACTCAAACACTTTAAAGAAGGAGGAGTTTTTATGAATCTCAAAAACGCAAAAGTTATCTTCATGGCTATTTTGGCTGTTTTGATGGTGAGTTCTCTAAGCTTTGCGAGTCCAAGTGGTCATGGCCAGAGAGGCGGGATGATGGGAGGGGCTGCTGTCATGCCTGGCTATCAAGGTATGTACGCTCAGATTCCAAGAGAAAAACAGGAAGCTTTGCAAAAGATTTATCAAAAACATTCTGGCGTGATCCAAAATATTTTTCAAAAGTTGTATTCCAAGCAGCTTCGATTAAAGGCTGCCTTGCTTGATGAAAAGATTGACATGAAAAAGGTAAACAGTCTTGTTGATGACATTAGTGATCTTCGAGCTAAGCTTTTAAAAGAGCAGGTATCTATGCAAATTGAACTCAAAAAAGGAGGTTTCATCTTCCCCATGATGGGTAGAGGAATGGGCATGATGGGCGGCATGATGCAACCTGGGATGATGATGGGTCCAGGGATGATGGGGCCTGGGATGATGCATCCTGGGATGTTCTTTCCTGAAGAAGCTAATTAAGTCTATTAGCTGACTGAAAACAGAAGGAATTATGGCCGAAGGTAAGAGAATATGAGTTTGTTCATTCTCTGCCTTCGGTTTTTTTGATAATTTGTGTTTTACGCCTCTGCCCGAGAATAATTGTCGGAAAGAGAGGGAGAGCAATGCATAACCATAGTACAAACGGAACTAGAAAAGGACATTCTCAACATGCCCATACCATTAAGAAGGAATTTGTTGATCCTGTTTGCGGAATGAAGACTGAAAATGAAAACGAATTCCTTCAGCATAAACATAATGGACAAACTTATTATTTTTGCAGCAAACACTGCCTGGAAAAATTTCGCCACAATCCCAAAGACTATATCGGTGGAGGGATTCAGGATAATTTAGACAATATGTCCAATGATACCAGAGAACTTTCTCATAAAAGCCAAATCTATACATGCCCCATGCATCCTGAAATTAAACAGGATGCACCCGGAACATGTCCCAAATGCGGAATGGCCTTAGAGCCCATTCTCCCGGAGCCTCAAAGTTCCAGCACAGAATGGGTGTGCCCTATGCACCCGGAAGTGGTCCGTAATGAACCCGGTAGCTGCCCTATCTGCGGGATGGCCTTGGAGCCCCGTGCAGCAACAGCAATGGACGAAAAAAATCCTGAACTGGATTACATGTGGAAACGTTTTTGGGTTGGTACAGTATTCACGATCCCTCTGGTTATCATTGCCATGAGGGATATTCTCCCTGGTGGAGGGGTTTTGGATCTTTGGGCCTCTACCAAATTTTACCACTGGCTTGAACTTGTCCTTGCAACTCCTGTTGTTTTGTGGTGTGGCTGGCCGTTTTTTGTTCGGGCCTGGTATTCCGTGGTCAATAAAAGTTTAAACATGTTTACTCTAATTGGCCTTGGTGTGGGAGTCGCCTACATTTACAGTCTGGTGGCCACGCTTTTCCCCGGGATATTTCCCCCTTCGTTGCGGGGGCCAGATGGTATGGTTGGAGTATACTTTGAGGCTTCAGCAGTAATTGTTACCCTGGTACTCCTTGGCCAGGTGCTTGAACTTAAGGCCCGTAGCCAAACAGGTGCGGCAATCAAAGCCCTCCTGGGGTTGGCACCAAAGACTGCAAGACTGATTAGTGATGACGGAGAAAAAGACGTCCCGCTGGAATTGGTCAAACCTGGAGATTTGCTCAGAGTTCGTCCCGGAGAAAAAATTCCCGTTGATGGAGTGGTTATTGAGGGAACAAGTAATGTTGATGAATCAATGATTACTGGTGAGCCTGTTCCGGTAGCAAAAGGACCTAATGATCGAGTAGTGGGGGCCACTGTTAACGGCACAGGCACCCTGATCATAAAGGCGGAAAAAGTCGGGGCAGAAACTTTACTTTCTCAGATAGTGCAGATGGTTGCTGAAGCCCAACGCAGCCGAGCCCCCATTCAAAAGCTTGCGGATATTGTTGCTGCATATTTTGTCCCAGCGGTAATCGCATCCTCTATCATTGCCTTTGGCATTTGGGCCTGGGTAGGACCAGAACCTCGAATAGCCCACGCACTCATCGCCGCAGTCTCAGTCCTTATCATTGCCTGTCCCTGCGCTCTAGGTCTTGCGACCCCCATGTCGATCATGGTCGCCACGGGCAAGGGAGCAACCATGGGGATTCTTTTTCGGGATGCCGAGTCTATAGAAATACTTCGCAAGGTGGATACATTGGTAGTGGACAAAACAGGGACTCTTACTGAAGGAAAACCCAAATTGACAAAAGTTGTGCCTGCTGGTTCTTTTGATGAAAAAGAGATACTTCAATTGGTTGGAAGCCTGGAAAAAGGGAGTGAACACCCTCTTGCAACAGCGATTGTTGAGGGTGCATTGAACAGAGGGGTAGATTTGGTTGAGCCAAAGGATTTTGAATCTCATACAGGTAAAGGGGTCAGTGGAAATGTTAAAGGACACTCAGTGCTTTTTGGGAACAAGAAGCTACTAAAAGATTTCAGCATTGATTATGGAAAGTTTGCCGCTCAAGCCGACCAGATGCGCGCTGAAGGAGATACGGTTATGTTAGTGGGTATTGACGGAGAATTTGCAGGATTATTGAGTGTCTCAGACCCCATCAAAAATACAACTCCGCAGGCGATAGAGCAACTTCACGCAGAAGGAATCCGTGTAGTGATGGTGACCGGCGATAATAAACATACTGCCCAGGCAGTTGCCAAAAAACTGGATATTGACGAGGTTATAGCAGATGTCCTACCGGAAGATAAAGTTGAAGTAGTAAAAAAGTTTCAGAATGAAGGGCGAATTGTGGCCATGGCTGGAGATGGCATCAACGATGCCCCGGCTCTAGCTCAGGCCCATGTTGGCATAGCCATGGGAACCGGCACAGATGTGGCCATGGAAAGCGCCGGAGTAACCCTTGTTAAGGGTGATCTTCGAGGGATTGTGCGTGCAAGGCTCCTGAGTAAAGCAACCATCCGCAACATAAAGCAAAACCTGTTTTTCGCTTTTGTCTATAATGCCCTGGGCGTTCCTGTTGCTGCTGGCGTCCTGTATCCGTTTTTTGGCATACTCTTAAGTCCTATTATTGCTGCAGCAGCCATGAGTTTTAGTTCCGTGTCAGTAGTAGGTAACTCCTTGAGGTTAAAGAATGTAAAATTGTAACTCTCTTATTTTTTTGTTCGTAGTGTTTTTATGTTTATTGTTCTAACTAATTGATTCTTTTTACTAAATGACTCAACTTTTTGAGTTAATTTGCGAGCACATTTTCTTCAATGCTAACAAAGACTTGGACACATCTAAGGCTTGCTTGCGGGCTGTGCATAATGGGGTTAGTCAATAGAATGTCACTTAATCCCTTTTCTGTTGTTATGATGGGTTTCGAAAGTTCGATGGAATAACCTCCCTATGCACAGCACTTCCGCAATCTTCGCCAAGATGTGTTACCCAACCCGTTTGTAATGCATTTCAGAAAATGCACTCTTCAATTGTGTAGTAATTTGAGGATGTTAATCGTGTCAGAAAGTTGAGTAAATGAATGGTTTGACCACAGACTTTTATACGCTTCTAATCCCCCCTCGTGTAGGTAAAAAAACTGAACCCAAAAAGCATTTCGTATTTTGGGCCAACAACTTCAAGCTGCCAGCCTTTAAAACGTAAAAATGTTAAGAAGGTGATTAGTTATGCACATGTAATGAAAAAATGTGGGTGATGAAAACGCTGTCAACTGGACATTGTTAACATGAAGTTAGTTTTCAGCTTTTAGCTGAGTTTTTTGCAATTTTATTGTTGAAATTACAGCCTGTTGCCTGTACCGATAAGGCTATTCCTTCAGTCTTTCAGACGAGATTTTATTTTCTATACATCCATCAGGGTACGAGTAGTCCAATTATAAGTATCGAATATGGTCAATAACTGCTATCATTTTAGGTCGTTAGGAGTTAGTTCGTCCAAGGAGATTTACATCTGAAAGCTGGAGAGAAAACACAGGAAGATTTTTATCCAATTACGGTCACACACTAAGAGAGTAGTTGGTAGATTGAGCTATTACAGGACATTAAAGATCCATTTCTAAATAGATGCAGGAATTCAAGGCTGAAGTCATAAATATCGTTTATAATAATCCCGAGAACGGCTACACTATTGCTCGTATAAGGACCAGCCAGTATCCCGGTCTAGTGACCATTTGTGGCTACCTGGGTAGTATTGCCCCGGGTGAGATGCTCAAGATTAAAGGCTTCTGGAAGGAGCATCCCAAATATGGTCGTCAGATTTCGGTTCAGGATTTTGAGCAGCTATTTCCAGCCAGCATCAATGGTATCAGACGCTATTTAAGCTCTCATTTGATCAAGGGCATTGGCCCGGTTATGGCTCAAAGACTCATTGACAAGTTTGGGGCCAGGGTTCTGGAGATTATTGATAAAGAACCAGAGCGTCTTCTAGAGGTTGAAGGGATTGGGCCAAAGAAAAAGGAGATGATTGTACGTTCCTGGGCCCAGCAACGTGAGATCAAGGCGTTGATGCTCTTTTTGCAAAGCCATGAGGTGGCTCCTACTTTTGCCACACGTATTTTCAAAAAATATGGCCAGGAGTCGGTCAAGAAGCTCAAAGAGAATCCTTATGATCTGGCTTATGATATCCAGGGCATAGGCTTTAAAACAGCCGATAAAATGGCCTTAAAACTTGGTTTTGCTCTTGATAGTGAACAGCGGCTTCAGGCCGCTATTTCCTATACTTTGTTTAAGTTAAGTGAACAGGGTCATCTGTTTTATCCGGAAGAAGAACTGGTCAAAAAAGTGCTGGATATCCTTGGGGATATTGACGGGAACTTGATCCTTAAAGCACTGGATGACCTTCTTGAGCGCAAACGTATTTTTAAAGAAGATCTTCCCCAACAAGGCGTAAAGCAGGCAGTATATCTGACCTATTTTTATCGTCTGGAAAAGGAGATTTCCTCCAGATTGTATCATCTTTATACTCACCCGGCAGCCATATCCGAAACCAAGGTTTCTCAAATATTACCCAAGATAGAGGCCAGAGAGCGCCTTACGCTGACCCCTGAACAGAGACAGGCCGTGTTGGGAGCGTGTACAAATAAAGTCTTTGTCATCACCGGTGGGCCAGGAACAGGCAAAACAACTATCACCAGGATGATTGTGCACATTTTTAATCAGTTGGGGCTTAAAGTTAAACTGGCCGCGCCTACTGGTCGGGCAGCAAAACGACTTTCCGAAGCAACAGGGGGAGAGGCCCGCACTATCCATCGGTTGTTAGGTGCAACACCCCAGGGGCAACTAGTGCACAATGAAGAAAACAAGCTGGCTGTTGATGTATTAATAGTGGATGAGGTATCCATGCTTGACGGACCACTTTGTTTGAATTTGCTTCGCGCCTTGCCACTGACCTGTCGGTTGGTTTTAATCGGTGACGTGCATCAGCTTCCTTCGGTCGGGCCGGGGAATATTTTGGCTGATATTCTAAGGAGCGAGGCCATCCCGGTTGTAAAGTTGACTACTATTTTTCGTCAGGCCATGGAAAGCATGATCGTGGTAAATGCTCACCGTATAAATGAGGGTAAGTTTCCGATAAAGTGTTCTAAGCCTGCGCCGGATGCAGATTTTTACTGGGTGGAGCAGGAGGATTTGGTTCGAGTGCAAGAGTTGATCATAAGGATGGTTTGTGAACGCATGCCTGAAGTCTATGGTTTAAATCCGTTAAGGGATGTGCAGGTGCTCACTCCTATGCACAAAGGGGACGTGGGAACCAATGAGTTGAATAAGCTATTACAGGCCCGGCTCAACCCCCAGAGTCAAGAGCTAAAGCGGGGGCAGAGGATATTCAGAGTCGGAGACCGGGTTATGCAGATTCGCAATAACTATGAAAAAGAAGTATTTAACGGTGATCTTGGTTGGATAAAAGAGATTGATCTGGAAGAAGGGCAGGTAGTTGTGGATTACGAAGATCATCTTGTGAAGTACTATTTTGATGAGTTGGATGAGCTGACTCTGGCTTATGCAGTCAGCGTTCATAAATCCCAGGGCAGTGAATATCCGGCCATTATCATGCCTGTGGTTACCCAACATTTTATGCTTTTGCAAAGAAATCTTATTTACACGGGCCTGACCAGGGCCAGAAGATTAGCCATTTTAATTGGTACCAAAAAGGCATTGGCTATTGCTCTACGGAATATCAATGCAGGTAAGAGGTACACTCACCTGCAGTTCAGACTTCAGGAAGTGTTTAATTCCTTAAGTGTTAGAGATTATAGTTAAAATATTGTGAGGGAAGGATAGTCAGGTTGACGTCTTGTATCCCCGCATAACAAGCACAGCAAGTAAAGGTCTAAAAAATTTAAGTGTTCATAAATTATGTCTAAACCCATAAAAGTTTTAGTTATTGATGATTCTGCTTTGGTCAGACAGGTGCTCTCTGAAGTTTTAAGTAGCGATCCCGAAATCGAGGTTGTGGCGACAGCTCAAGATCCTTTGATTGCAGCACATAAGATGCGCAGGCAGGCCCCTGATGTGATCATTTTGGATGTGGAAATGCCTCGTATGGACGGCTTGACCTTTTTAAAAAAAATTATGTCCCAGCATCCTATTCCGGTGATAATCTGCTCTACTTTAACCGAACAAGGTGCTGAAGTTACTCTAAGGGCCATGGAATACGGGGCAGTGGAAATAATTCAAAAGCCTAAGCTAGGGACCAAGAAATTTTTACAAGAAGCCAAGATCATTCTCTGTGATGCTGTCAAGGCTGCTGCTAAAGTCAAACCTAAAAAGATTTGTCCTTCATCCTGGGTTAAGGTTGAGGAGAAGAAGAGTGCTGATGTAATTCTTCCTTTGACTAAATCCAAAATCACATATGAGACTACGGACAGAGTGGTGGCTGTGGGGGCATCAACCGGTGGGACTGAGGCCATTCAACAATTTTTACAGGCCATGCCTCTTAACTGTCCGGGCATAGTCATTGTCCAGCACATGCCGGAAAAATTTACTACGGCCTTTGCTAAGAGACTGGATTCCATCTGTGCTATCACAGTCAAGGAGGCCCAGGATAGAGATACAGTCTTAAGAGGACATGCCCTGATTGCGCCGGGAAACAAACATATGCTTTTAAAGCGTAGCGGGGCTAAGTTCTACGTGCAGATTAAGGACGGGCCTCTGGTATCCAGGCACAGGCCGTCAGTTGATGTTTTGTTTCGCTCCGCGGCAAGATATGCTGGCAGGAATGCAATAGGTGTTATCATGACAGGTATGGGAGATGACGGGGCCAAAGGAATGTTGGAAATGCATGAAGCCGGTGCCTATTGCATTGCCCAGGACAAGGATTCATGTGTTGTTTTTGGAATGCCTCAGGAAGCTATTAATCTCGGAGGTGTAGACAAGGTTTTGCCTTTAGTAAAGATTCCTCAAGAAGTCATGCGAGTGATTTCAACCCACTAAATTAGCTTCAACTTCTTTAGTTTTTTCAGACTCCATTTGCACGAAAATTTGAGAAGTTAATGGTTTAATTCTCTTTTATGTCAGACTGTCATTACATTAGTGGAATCATACATAGGTTTATCTTTCTGTTTATACATGAATATGATGGCCGTAATAACATTATGAGTTTTTTATCCTTCCAACCTGCTCCTGAAACGTGAATAACCTCTTATTCCGTCACAACAATGCCATATCGGTTGTAAAACCCTAATATATTTTTTCACTAGTGTCCGGTTAAAAATATTTCAATAAAGGCAATAAGTTAGGCGATTTGTTTCGTTGTTCATTTTGTTCATGT
>NZ_JAGUQP010000045.1 GCF_018704065.1 Desulfovulcanus ferrireducens
CAATCTAGATCACTTAAATTTGCTTGATAACTCTATCTTATCTGCTCTTTTGGTTAAATTTAAACCGGACACTAGTGATATTTAATAAAAAATTTTTTGATAGATATTTTCTATTTGTATTTAAAATATTAAGTGTAAGCAATGTAATAATATGCTTAATGTTTTTAGGTTTTACATTGTTGTGTTTAGTAGTGTTCGAAATTTTTTATCCAGTCAGGTGAACATGGCTTTATGTAGCTAATGATGTGGCCGGTTATGGGTTAAGGTGAACATGAAAATTTTATGATTTCAGGAAACTTTAACCCCGTATCCTGGTTTAAGGCCTTGGGTTTTGCTTTATATCCACTTTCTTTTAGAAAATTTTTCCATAACACAGAGTACTGTGTACTGTGGTTGAGTCTTTGCCCATGGTCCAGGCTACTGCTATTTTATCAGGGCCGAACTTGGCATAGATCTGGTTTAGATAGTTTCTGGTCAGAGCAATCTTATCCTGTAGATCCAAAGTGATTCCTCCCATATTTGGCATTAAAAACGGCCCTAGCCGGGCCGTTTTTTAAAAGTCTATTTCGGACAAGCTCAAGATTTGGTCTTGATTTCCCATTTGGGTACAGCAGTGATGTCTTCTACTTCCTCCCAACCGGTAAACATGGCCTTTATATGGGCAAAGATGGTGTGTCCGGTAGTGGTCATATAGATGTGGACAATAACGAAGGTGACCATGGCAAAGGCTCCGGCTGTATGCAAGAAGGCAATTGTTTTCAGACTTAAATTGATACCCCATTCAGGCCATTGATTGTAATAGTAATAGATAAAGCCCGTTATGATTTGGTAAGGAACAAGAAAGGAGACAATGGCCAGATAGGTCAGTCTCTGCAAAGGGTTGTGTTTTGTGCGTTTACTTTTGGGCACTGGATGTGGTTCGCCCTTGAAGATTCCAGATACATAATATTTGGCTACTTGAAATAGTTTTTGAAAAGTTGGCACATATTGGCGCCACTCTCCCGT
Organism: Desulfovulcanus ferrireducens; assembly: GCF_018704065.1. Lineage (NCBI taxonomy): Bacteria > Pseudomonadati > Thermodesulfobacteriota > Desulfovibrionia > Desulfovibrionales > Desulfonauticaceae > Desulfovulcanus > Desulfovulcanus ferrireducens. The sequence continues at coordinate 1,006 of NZ_JAGUQP010000045.1, forward strand.
AGTTAATATCCAGAAAACAATAAAAGCATAGAGAATTAGCCAGGCCCAAGCACAGAAATTGTGGATTTCAAATGCCTTTTCAAAGCCAAACAGGGTATATGAAGAATGGATTTCAAAGCCGGTTAAAGCCAGAAGGATAATCAGCAGGGCCTGAGCCCAATGCCAGAAACGTTCAAACCTGGTATAGAGATATATTTTTTCCATTTTTAAGCCCCCTTTTTAATCTTTTTTCCTGGAAAAGATACGTAAGAATCCATGTAGCCCAACTCCGGCCAGGGAGCCAAACACAGCAAACCAACCAATGCTATCCAGGACTGAGTTGTAATCGCGGCCCGGCATGTAAAATCCACTTAATTTCGCTAGACGGCCATTGCGGCTGTGGCACTCATAGCATGAAAGAGATTTTTCTTTAGGTGCGACCATGTGTGTTATGGGGAAATGGTATTCAGTCTGCACAAAATCATATTGACCGCTATAGGGTAGGCCCGCATAGTCCATGCCTGCTTTTATGGCTTTTTGCCAGTCAAAAGCTTTCCAGTAGGCACCTGACTCTTTGGAACCAAAGAGATGGGGCACAACCATAGTTTTATTTATTTTGTCATACGGTTGTTTACCCCGGTGGACCTTAAAGGGGTAGATGCGTGATTTTGGATCATTATAATTTCCTATCACCTTGTTTAATTGTACTGGTTTGCTGGGATCGATTTTGTCCGTCAATAGGATATAATCCAAGGAACCGTTAAACCAAAAATATTCGGGCTGGACATTTTTTTTCCACACGAATTCACCTTTTTTGGTGTGATACTTGTGTTTTCCTAACTCATCGTGTTCTACGAAGGGTTTACCATTTTTAAATTTGCCTGCCTTGGACCAATCCCACCACATTTTAGTTGGGAGTTTTCGCGCAAAAGCAGGGATATGGCAGGTCTGGCAGGCCACTTTATCGGTGTGGTCATTGGCCTTGATTCCTGGCTTATGTGGTTTGTCGGTATGACATGATTCACAGGAAATACGCTTAATTAAATCGTCCTGGATCAGGCTCTTGCGTTCTGTAAAGGCCGGTTTTTTGTAGCACCGCCCGGCAATACTATGGGCCTCAGTGGTATGACAGCGTACACAGGTAAAATTGGCCCCATTTACAGCCATGTGCACATCAAGGTTGTAATCAGGATTTATCAGAGATGAGTCCAAGTCCCCGTGCTTTACTCCATCTCCTCCGCCACCAAAAAAGTGGCAAGTTCCGCAGTTAGTTCTTTTGGGACGGCCAACGTTTTGAGCGATCTTTTGATAGTTGGGCGGATAGAAAGTCTTCTTTCCAAACTTCTTGGGCTTTGAAACCGGATAACCCGCCATGGTGGAAAATTTTTTGTAAGTACCTGTTTGATCATGACAGACCAGACAATCTACTTTTTCCTGGGCTGTGAAGTCAAAATTTTTATCTTTCCATCCATAACCTGCGTGGCAAGACGTGCAACGAGCCTCGTTGCTGTGGATAGATATTCAGAAATTATTCAGGGTAAGGCCAGCTTTACCCATTTTTTTATCCGGATCATACGGACATTTCCATGTCCAGTGGATGGTCTTATGAACTTGGAGGGCTGCTTCATTATGACATGACAAGCAGGCTTTGGTTACTTCCTCTGGAGATTTAAAATCCTGCTGAAGGATCTTGTGTTTGCTGTGGTCGGTAGTGATCCATCTTTTGGGCTGGTTGGAAACCTTTCGTGCTTGTGCCGCGCCATAGGTTTTATAGTTGTCATCCAGTTCCTTGGCCTGGACAGAGTTTGTAAGGATTAGTGAAAACAACGAGAAAAAGAATAACGCCCATAATTTTACCCTGGCCCACCAAAACATAATGACCTCCTTGTTGTTTTTTTAGGGTACGACTCTCCAAAATAGATTTTATCTTGCCTATTCTAAATACTATATGTAATTTTTTAAGAATGTACACATTGATCTAGATCAATATTAACAACAGAAGCCTCCTCGTGAAAAAATCGTCTTAAACTAGTTGTGACCAGTTAAAGGAGAAAAGATGTACTCTTTGAACCAATTGACAACATTATTGCGATCAAGTTTCCTCTTTGAGGACTTGCCAGAGGAAGATTTAGCGATTCTTGCTCGTTCCGGACAGGTTAAATCTTACAAGGCTGGTGAGATTATCATGCGGCAGTCACAGCAGTTCCAGGCATTTTATCTGGTTATTTCCGGGAGGATCAAGCTTTCAAGAATATCCTATGAAGGCAAAGAGCAGATATTGAACCTGTTTCGCCCTGGCGAGACCTTTTGTCTGGTCCATACTTTTTCTGAAGACGGAGCCCCGGGAAACTTTGTCGCACTTAAAGACAGTATTGTCTTTGTCATATCTGGTAACACTTTTAAAAATTTGGTTCAAGAAGAACCTAATCTTATGTTTAAAATCCTTTCTATCCTGAGTTATAAGCTTAAACAGGCCATGGATACTATTACATTCCTGTCTCTCATGGATGTGCCGCAACGTTTGGCTGCCTTTTTTGTTCAGACGGCTTCAATAGATAAAAAAACAGGTCAGAGTGTGATCGGTCTAAATATTTCCCAAAGAGAGTTGGCAAAGATAATTGGCGTAGCTCCTGAAACCATGAGTCGGGTAATTAAGAAAATGGTCGAAAAAGGCTTGATTGCTGTGCGTGGTCGCGAGTTTCATATCCTTGACCAGGAACAGTTGCAAAAGCTGTCTTCAGGAGAGTTGCGCATGGAATGGAAGTGAACTTGGATGCACCATACTGTGAATTGTCTTGACAGGTTGTGCAACTATGTTGCACAAGCTCAATGCAACATAGTTGCATAGCTCGGGGAGGGAAGTTTATGCGTCAGGCCAAGTTGTGGGTTTTGATCCTGCTTATTTTTCTTTTGTTTCCGGAAGGCAAAGCCTGGGCCCAAAAGACACTGGTGTTTGTGAGTATTTTGCCTCAGAAATACTTTGTGCACAAAATTGGAGGAGATTTAGTAGATGTCCAGGTTATGGTGATGCCTGGGGCAAGCCCGGCCACCTATGAGCCAAGACCCAAACAAATGGTCATGCTTAGACAGGCAAGGGCTTACTTTGCTATAGGTGTCCCTTTTGAGCGTGTATGGCTAAAAAAGTTTGCCGGGTTAAATCCCAAGCTTCTTATTGTGCATACAGATGCCGGAATCGAGAAAAGGCATATGGAGCAAATTGAAGGAATTTTGAATAGCGTAAGCGACAATCATCAGGAGCATCGAGTAGAACATCACCATGACCGGACAGGAATGAAAGATCCTCATATTTGGCTCTCGCCCAGGCTGGTCAAAATTCAGGCTGAGAATATCTTTAAAGGTCTTGTCGCTGTTGATCCCATCCATTCTGCTGAATATAAAAGAAATTTTAATCGTTTTTGCAAAAGTATAGAGGAACTGGAGAAAAAAATTAAAGAAATTTTAGAGCCTTCAAAACTTAACTCTCGCAAGTTTATGGTTTTTCATCCTTCCTGGGGATATTTTGCCCGAGATTTTGGGCTTAAGCAGGTTCCGATTGAAGTAGAGGGCAGAGAACCAGGTGTCAGGGTTTTACAAAAGCTTGTGCAGCTAGCCAAAAGAGAGGGTATCAAAGTCGTTTTTGTTCAGAAGCAGTTTTCAGCGAAAAGCGCACAGGTCATTGCCAAGGCTGTTGGTGGACAGGTGGTCAGCCTTGACCCTCTGGCTTATGATTGGGAGGACAATCTGCTGCGGGTAGCCAAAGTTCTAAGAAGGGGTTTAGGAACTGGGGATTAGAGTGCAGGATAACTATACTTCAAAGACTACCTCCTAATACTTAACTCATAAAACTTAAGGCAAACCAAATGAATTCACCGGTAATTGAGCTTAGAAACGTTAGTTTGGCCTATGGAGACCATTTAATTTTGGAAGATGTGGACTTGAGAGTAGAACACGGTGAATTCGTGGCTATTTTAGGACCTAATGGTGGTGGCAAAACCACGTTGCTCAAAATTATTCTGGGTTTATTAAAGCCTGACAAGGGCCAGGTGCTGGTTTTTGGTCAGGAACCCCATAAGAGTTATAAACGTATAGGATATGTTCCTCAACATAGGCCGGATAGAGACCTTTTCCCGATCACTGTTTTAGGGGTTGTTTTAATGGGTCTTGGGAGCAGAAGGCTTGGATTTACCTTTGGCCGGAAGGAAAAAAAGCAAGCCTATCTGGCCCTTGAAAAGGTGGGTATGCACAAATTGGCCCACAGCCGCATTAATGAGCTTTCCGGAGGTCAAAAGCAGCGGGTGCTGGTGGCCAGGGCCCTGGTCTCTGAACCAGAGCTTCTAATCTTTGATGAACCAACAGCCAGTATTGATCCACAGGGCAAGCAATGTATTTATGAGTTTTTGGCTAATTTGGGAGAGGAAGTCACTGTGCTTGTGGTCACCCATGACCTGATTGTGGCTTCATCGCAGATTAGCAGGATTGCCGTGGTGAACAAAAGAATCATTATGGGCCAAGACAGGAACTTGACCAGAGAGATGCTCGACCTTCTTTATGGTATCCACGACTACCCTTGTCCTATGGGGAATTTTATAGACGGAGTTTCAACTCTTTTTGAAGAGACTGAAGCTCGAAAGACGGCGGAGCAAAGCAAGAGAGACCTTAATTGATCAGAGTTAAAATGCATTCAAAAAGTTTACAAACGCGTAATCCAGGGGAGCTAAGGAGCCTGTAGCCGAACCTTTTTGTCAATTAATTTTCAAGGTTTATTCTAGTCTTGGTTTCTTTCATGCTGGTACAAAGACTTGGACCCTTCTAAGGCTTGCTTGTGGACAGAGCATAATGGGATATTTTGGATAAACAAATATTCTTTTTACTATCGAAAGTTATGGGCAATGTCGCAAAATGTGTAGTCCATTCATCCCGATGCTCTGTTTTTTTCGCAAGCTTCGCCAAGATGGGTTACCCAGGCCGTTTGTAATGCATTTCAGAAAGCAAGACTTTCAACCACCGCTTAAATTATGGTTTGGCCACAGGCTCTAAGGAGAATTAAAAATGCTTGACCTCCTGAATTTGCCTTTCATGCAAAACGCATTATGGGCTAGTATTTTAACCAGTATTGCCTGCGGGATTATTGGTTCCCTTGTTGTGGTCAATCGTTTGGTTTTTTTGGCAGGGGGGGTTGCCCATAGTGCTTATGGAGGGGTGGGCCTGGCCTTTTTTTTGGGACTTCCGGTCCTGCCCTGCACCCTTGGATTTACCCTGTTTACCTCAGGTCTTTTGGGGGCAATTACTCTAAACCGCGATAACCGCACAGACACCGTGGTAGGTCTGATCTGGGCGGCGGGCATGGCCTTTGGTATTATTCTTATTGACTTGACTCCAGGGTACAACGTGGACCTAATGAGTTACCTTTTTGGTAGTATCCTCACTGTCCCTGATTCTGATCTCTGGGTTATGCTGGTCATGGACTTGTTTATTGTCGGCCTGGTTACCATACTTTACAGAGGTTTTCTGGTCATGTCTTTTGACCGTGAATATGCCAAAACACTTGGCCTTTCAGTGACATTTTACTATTTTCTCCTCTTGAGCTTAGTCGCGGTGTCCGTGGTCATGATTGTTCGGGTAGTGGGTCTGATTTTGGTCATTGCCCTGCTCACAATACCGGCCTATCTGGCGGAGAGAAAGTGCTTGTCTCTAGCCCAAATGATGTTTAAATCCATCCTATGGAGCATTGTTTTTTGTATTTTGGGGCTATGGGTCTCTTTTACCTTTAATATCACTTCGGGAGCGTCTATAATTGCTGTAGCTACCATTACTTTTTTTATTTTTTTGTGTATTGATTTTTGTCATAAAAGATTTTTCCATGAATCTTAGTTTATCTTAAAAAGAGATGAATAATAAAATAGAAATGAACTATGAAGTGCAAGGCATTTTACATGGTGCCGGACTTGAGCCAACCCATCATCGGGTTATGGTTTTGTCTTTTATTGTCAATAAAAGACGTCCTGTAACTGCTCAGGAAATCCTTCAAGGACTTATTACTCAGACCTCGATAAACAAGGTAACATTGTACCGAATTTTAGACTTACTGGTGGAGAAAAAAATTGTTTATAGACATAGTGCAGGAGACAGGTCGTTTAGATATTGTTTTGCATCGGTAGAAAATAAAGATGGGCACTGCCATTTTTATTGCAAAGAATGTGGGCAGATGCAGTGCATTTCAATGCATAAACTACCATTAGCTATAAACGAAGCGTACAAAGATTTGCCTGTCCGCATAGAAGATATTGAAATTCGTTTCGACGGCGTGTGTCAGGATTGTTTGCAAACAAGTTAAGTTATAGAATGTGTGGTGTCGAGCATGGGTGTGGTCGTTCATTTAACTCCTGAGCTTTTAATGATGCAACTGCAATAATTAAAATTTTACAGTTTTGATAAACATCTTCAGCTTGTAACCTATTCAAATAATTCAACATTCATCATTCAAAATTCAACATTGCCTGCAAAAAGTCCCTTTTTGCAGGCGCATCTTTAATACCTTTTTTAAGCTGAATTTGAAAGTGGCTACTTTTCCCTTCCATATCTGTTAAGTTATTTGCTCAACTTTCTGACACGATTAACATCCTCAAATTACTGCACAATTGAAGAGTGCATTTTCTGAAATGCATTACAAACGGGTTGGGTAACACATCTTGACGAAGATTGCGGAAGTGCTGTGCATAGGGAGGTTATTCCATCGAACTTTCGAAACCCATCATAACAACAGAAAAGGCATTAAATAATATTCTATTGACTAACCCCATTATGCACAGCCCGCAAGCAAGCCTTAGATGTGTCCAACTCTTTGTTAGCATTGAAGAAAATGCGCTCGCAAATTAACTCAGCAACTGTGTTTTTTGTCAATAGTTAATGGTTAAAATTTATTGGTTAGTTTATTTTGTTTTCAAGAACAATTTT
>NZ_JAGUQP010000046.1 GCF_018704065.1 Desulfovulcanus ferrireducens
AAAATTGTTCTTGAAAACAAAATAAACTAACCAATAAATTTTAACCATTAACTATTGACAAAAAACACAGTTGCTGAGTTAATTTGCGAGCGCATTTTCTTCAATGCTAACAAAGACTTGGACACATCTAAGGCTTGCTTGCGGGCTGTGCATAATGGGGTTAGTTCATAGAATGTTACTTAATGCCTTTTCTGTTGTTATGATGGGTTTCGAAAGTTCGATGGAATAACCTCCCTATGCACAGCACTTCCGCAATTTTCGCCAAGATGTGTTACCCAACCCGTTTGTAATGCATTTCAGAAAATGCACTCTTCAATTGTGCAGTAATTTGAGGTTGTTAATCATGTCAGAAAGTTGAGATCTTATACTTGATTAACCGGTCAAAGGAGAGTAATGGATAAGAGGTTGGGAAGTTAAGAAACAGCGATTCTTTCCCCTATCTTCTTAATTTCTTATCCTCCTATCTTCTCAAAAAGAGGGGGCGTAGCTCAGCTGGGAGAGCGCAGGCTTCGCAAGTCTGAGGTCGGGGGTTCAAATCCCCTCGCCTCCACCAATTTATATGCACTGTAACCTGTCGATATTAAAAAAATGTTGACAAGTAAGATTTAAATCTTCTATAATTGTTTATTGTCGGGATGTGGCGCAGTCTGGGAGCGCACTTGAATGGGGTTCAAGGGGTCGGAGGTTCAAATCCTCTCATCCCGACCAGCAAGACAGTAAAGGGGCAAATTAACCACGCTACAGGCAGGTATAATTTGTCCCTTTTTATTTTTTTCAGAGATAGTTCAATCATGCATGAGTTTGTGGTCAAACCCTACTCAGAGGGCAATTTTTCATAGTTTTTTCAATCCTGATTTCTTTCATGCTGGTCCAAAGATTTGGACCTAGCTATAGCTTGCTTGCGGACAGAGCATAATGGGATATTTAGGGTAAACAAATATTTTTTTAATTATAGCTGAGTTGAGCCATTTTCACTCAATGGGTGAGATTGCCACGGACAGCTTCGCTGCCCTCGCAATGACAATCTCGCCCCTGTCATTGCGAGTGGAACAAAGTGTAGCGAACCAATCTCAAAGTTTGAACTGCAAAAAAAATCGCTCAATTTAAACTGTCGATAGTTATGGTCAGTATCGCAAAATATTTACCCCATTCACTCTGATGCTCTGCTTTTCCGCAAGCTTCGCCAAGATGGCTTGTTCAAGCCGTTTGTAATGCATTTCAGAAACCAAGGCTTTCAATCAGCGGTTAAAATTTGGTCACAGACTCTTATGTTATTGAAAAAATAATCTCGCATAAACGGTCTACATCTAGGTAGGGGGCAGAGTCTTTAGTGACCAATGGATAACGGATAACCTTAATCCCCCAGGTGGATAGCTCCTCTCCCCGGATTCCTCCGGCATACCTGTTGGTATCGACATCCATCACTACAAAGTTTAACAACTTGCTTATGTTCAGGGAAGATTTATCCTTTCTCAAGTATTTCAATAAAATTTTGATCTGTTTCGAGAGGTTTATCCCCTGCAACTCCGGGTCAATTCCTGTGTTGGGAATAAATATTTTCGGGCAGGGGTTTTGACCTATAGCTTCACCAACTCCCTTGGGCAAAAGATTGGCAATTAGGCTGGTATAAAAACTACCCATAGGGTAGCAGATCAAATCTGCGTTTAATATCAAGTCCCTGGTTTTAGTATCAACTTGCACCTCAATAGGCAGAAGTGATGTGTTGTCTTCTACCAAATAGATATCATTAATTCTGGATTGGATCGCCTGCACCTCTTTACCTGTCAAAAGATGCTGGCCAACTATCTTTTGTCCGTTTTCCAGTTCAGCCGCCAGATGCAGGCTTCTGTTGACCACTGGCCGGACTACTCCCCTGGAGTTTACCAGGCGGGAAAATTCTTCAACTGCCCTGTCAATCTTCCGGTTACTCTTTAAGTAGAGCCCAGCAAGAACAAGATTGCCCAGGCTTGCCCTGTTGAAGTCAAAGTCCGCAGATAAATTTTGTTCAACTATGCGCAGGTAATCACAAATATTTTCGCGTATGGAGTGGGGGACTTTAAGGAAAAGATGACTACTCCCGTTTACTATATCACCCCAAATCATGCTCAAGTTTTTTTGAGGGAGATTGTTGGGAAAGCGATAAGAAAGCAGAGCCCGCACTTCAGGGATTCCAGGAACGCTTTTATCAGCTAGCGCCAAAAGTCTGTTGCGTAAATCCCCAACTGCGGGCATGCGTAGAGCATGCCTTAACCTGGCAGAGCTGCCACCTGAATCAAAGGGAGTGATAATGTGGATGGAGTTATGAGTGTATTGGATGAGCTTCTGGCTTAACGCCTTGAGAGCACTACCTCCACTAAAAAAAAGAATCTTCGGGCCATGGGGCGCGTTTGTTTGCAATCGCTCAATTTTGACCAGATCTGGCCGGATAACCTCTACGGTTTCATCAAGTCCGCCCTTACTCCATTTTATGGAAAGATTATTTTTCATAATATACTAAAGTCTGATTTTGGTTTATCTTGACATGTTCATAGCTTCAATTTATTAATTATAATTCATTTTAAATTTGTTAAACTAACTAATCAACCTTTGAAAGGAGTTTTTATGGCCAAAGAAGAAGCCATTGAGGTGGAAGGTGTTGTTGAAGAAGCACTGCCCAATGCCATGTTTAGAGTTAAATTGGATAATGGGCATGTGGTACTTGGGCATATTTCTGGCAAAATGCGTAAATACTATATTCGTATTTTGCCGGGAGACAGGGTCAAGGTTGAGCTTTCCCCTTACGATCTAACTAGGGGCAGGATTACGTATCGTTTCAAGTAGCAACTCATAGTCTGGAGTTTAAAACAAGCTAAAGTTAAAATAAATAGTTTTTTAAGACAAACGTAAGAAAAAAGACTGGCATTAAGACTAAAAGTATTCGTCTGTTTATCTATTGTATCTATTGATAACACCATGTTTTAATTGCCTCTGTCTTTGGCGGAACAATTTTTAAATTGAAATTTACAATTTTGATAAATTTGTTAATGTTTGAGTCTGTGCATATTTAACCACATGCCTGAAATAGATTTACATACCCATTCGACTGCCTCTGATGGTACCTTGACCCCCACCGAACTGGTTCGACTGGCTAAAAAACAAGGTTTGAAGGCCATTGCCCTTACTGACCACGATACAATCAGAGGGCTTGCCTCTGCCTTGCAGGCAGGAAAAGAACTAGGTCTAGAAGTCATCCCCGGCTGTGAATTAAGCGTGGATTATCCGGACGGGATTATGCATATCCTCGGTCTGTGGCTTAGGCCTGAAGCGGAGCAGCTGGATGCAGCTTTGAGGTCTTTGCAGGCCAAGCGGAATAAGCGCAACGAGCTGATGATTGCCAAGCTCCAAGACTTAGGCCTGGACATCACTTATGCAGAAGTCAAAGAATTGGCCGGGGGAGGAAGTGTGGGGCGTCCCCATCTGGCCCAGGTTTTGATGAAGAAAGGAATTGTTCCCTCTATACAGGAGGCTTTTAATAAGTACCTTGGCCCCCGGGGCAGTGCCTATGTGCCCAAGCAAAAGCTTACTCCTGAAGAAGCTATCTCTTTGCTTAAAAAGGAACAGGCTACCGTAATTTTGGCCCATCCCTTTTCTCTGAATTTGCATTTGCCTGCCTTGGAAAAGGAGCTTGTCCAGCTGAAAAAACTTGGTCTTGACGGAGTAGAAGTCTTGTATTCTGAACATACGCCGGATCAAACTGCTGCCTATTTATACCTCTGTCAGGAATTAGACCTTTTGGTCAGTGGCGGCTCGGATTTCCATGGCACGATCAAACCTCATATTGCCTTGGGAACAGGGAAAGGAAATCTGGACATTCCTTATTCCTTGCTGGAAAAGATAAAGACCAGAAGGCAGGAACAAGGGCTTTGGGTTTAAGAACACCGAAGCGTGTCAGGTATTTTTTTGCACTCCTACATTATCTTCCTTGACAGGAAAAACTTGTTCTCCTTATATTCCCTCTACTTTTAAACAGACATAAAACGCGCTCAGGAAACGGAACACGGTGCAAATCCGTGGCAGACGCGCTGCTGTGACCGGAAAATATTCTGGCTGGCGTATTCACTGGGGAAACCTGGGAAGGATACGCTAACTTAAGCCATTTCCGGAAGCCAGAAGACGTCCTGGGATGCGTCTATTTTCACCTCGCGGTTTGGGTGAAGAATAGAATGGGAGAAGGCCATGCAAATTTGCATGTGGCACTTGTGGATTATTGTCTTTTCTCCTGATTCTAAACAATTCTGACGCAAACCCGCCCGTGAGGGCGGGTTTTTTTATGGCTTTTTGTCAGGCCTGGCGCGTGCTTTATGTCTGCATCTAATTTTCAAAGGAGGAGTTTATGCTCACACATTCATTGGGATTTCCCCGCATTGGCCTGCATCGGGAGTTAAAAAAGGCAGTAGAAAGTTTTTGGAAAGGTGAAATTGACAAGGAGACTCTGTTTCAGAAGGCAAAGGAATTACGTCTTAACCACTGGCGTCTGCAGCATGATGCCGGTATTGACCTTCTGCCTGTTGGGGACTTTTCCTTTTATGACCACATTCTGGATATGACTGCAGCTTTAGGAGCAGTCCCAAAACGTTATAATTGGGAGGGCAGCGAAGTTGATCTGGACACTTATTTTGCCATGGCCCGTGGCACGGCAGGTGAAGATGGTGGGATTATTGCCATGGAAATGACCAAATGGTTTGACACTAATTACCACTATATTGTGCCTGAGTTTACACCCGAACAAACCTTTTCTCTGTCCAGCTCAAAGCTGTTCAATGAAATACGAGAGGCCAAAGAAGCAGGATTCAACAATATCAAGGCTGTTATTCCCGGCCCTTTGACGTATGTCTATCTGGGCAAGTCAAAGGACGACAACTTTGACCGGTGGGATCATCTTGATGCTATTGTCAATGTGTACGAAGAGATTATTGCGGGGGTGAGGAGGGAATTAACGTGGATTCAAATTGATGAACCCATCCTGGTGTTAGACCTGCCAGATCATGTCCGCGCCCGTTTCCAAAACGTTTATGAGCGGCTGGCCAAGGCAAAAGGAGAGGCCAGAATTATGCTGGCCACATATTTTGGAGATATTCTGGAGCACAAGGATATTGTCATGTCCCTGCCCATAGACGGACTACACCTGGATCTTGTTCGCTCCCCTTATCAACTCGGTCCCATTTTAGCTGAACTTCCCTCTTCTATGACCCTTTCCTTAGGGATTGTGGATGGCCGAAATATATGGCGGGTAGATATGGACAAGGGACTGCAGATGATAACAAAAGCCTGCACAGCTCTGGGTGCCGATAGGGTACTCCTTGGACCGTCATGTTCGTTGTTGCATGTGCCCATTGATCTGGAGGAGGAAAAAAAACTAAATCCCGAAATCAGGTCCTGGATGGCCTTTGCCAAACAAAAATGTTTTGAGTTGCGCGTTTTAGCTGATGCAATAGATAAAAAAGTTGTCCGGAATATTCTTGCTGAAAACAGGAAAATAATGGCCAGCAGACAAAATAGTCCCTTGGTCAAAAATGAACAAGTGCAAAGAGAACTGCGGGCCACTGACGAATATATGTTTAAACGTAGCGCTCCTTATTCTGAGCGCAGACAAAAGCAACGGGCACATCTAAATCTGCCCCTTTTACCAACCACAACCATCGGTTCTTTTCCTCAGACCGCTGAAATACGAAGCACACGCCGCAAGTTTAAAACAGGGCAGATGAGTCAGGAAGATTATGTTCGGGCCATGCAGGGTTTTATTCAGGATACGGTGGCCAGGCAGGAACAAATTGGCCTGGACGTGCTTGTGCATGGAGAGCCTGAACGAAACGATATGGTTGAATATTTTGGCGAGCAACTGGCGGGCTATTGTTTTACGGAAAATGGCTGGGTGCAGAGTTATGGCACACGTTGTGTTAAGCCCCCTATCATTTATGGGGATGTGTACCGTCCCAAAACCATGACTGTAGACTGGATCACCTATGCCCAATCACTGACTGCAAAACCCGTTAAAGGCATGCTCACCGGGCCCATAACTATGCTCTGCTGGAGCTTTGTCCGTGACGACCAACCACGCAGCCTGACCTGTAAGCAGATTGCCATGGCTATTCGCAAAGAAGTGCAGGATCTGGAAAAGGCCGGGGTTAAAATTATCCAGATTGACGAGCCAGCCCTGCGCGAGGGCCTGCCTTTAAAGCGTAAACATTGGCATGAATATCTGGACTGGGCCGTTAATTGTTTTCGTCTGGCCACGTCAGGAGTAAAAGAGGAAACCCAAATCCACACTCACATGTGTTATTGCGACTTTGAAGACATTATCGAGTGGATTGCAGCTATGGATGCTGATGTAATCAGCATTGAGGCCAGCCGCAGCCAGATGACACTTCTGGATACATTCAAGGAATTCAAGTACCCTAATGAAATAGGGCCGGGGATTTATGATATTCATAGCCCGCGCGTGCCTTCTGTGGAAGAAATGGTCTCTTTGCTTCGCCGGGCGCTTCAGGTAATTCCGGCAGAGCGCTTATGGGTAAACCCTGATTGCGGACTGAAAACTCGCGACTGGGCTGAGACCATGGCTTCCTTAAAAAATATGGTTGGGGCGGCCGGAATACTAAGAAAAGAATTCCAGGATATTGAAAGACTAAAAAGTGTGTAAATAAAATAAGGACAGGGTCAACTTAAATGAACCTGCCCAGTTATACCAGAATTCAGAGTGTTTTTTATATGAGATATCTCAACTTTCTCGTATGTTTACATCACCTGTTTTCAAATTTAAGAGATAAAGAAATAAGAATTTAGGCGTGACAGACCGTTCAACTTTCTGGTGCATCAAGACACCGTAACTCAGCTTTTGGTC
>NZ_JAGUQP010000047.1 GCF_018704065.1 Desulfovulcanus ferrireducens
GTTTCGAAAGTTCGATGGAACAACCTCCCTATGCACAGCACCTCCGCAATCTTCGCCAAGATGTGTTACCCAACCCGATTGTAATGCATTTCAGAAAATGCACTCTTCAATTGTATAGTAATTTGAGGATGTTAATCGTGTCAGAAAGTTGAGTTATAAAATTGTAAAAATAAATGTGGCAGGTCTTCCTGGCCTGCCACATATGACGAGAAGGTTGCTCTTACTCTGTTTTGGCATTGGGTGTAAACAATTGTTTGCCCAGGAGCCTGAAATCACCGATGGCTTTTTGAGCTCTGGGAGAGGCCATCCACCTGGAAAAGGTTTTTGCCAGATCGTTTTTGACTTTTTTGCATCTCTCAGGGTTAACTTCCAGGACGCTGTATTGATTTAAGAGTTCTTTATCCCCTTCAACCAGAATTACCAAAGAGGGGTTACCCTTCATGTTTGCTTCATATTTGATGTAAGTTCCCCTGTCTGTCAAAGTGTAGCCCTCACGCTCCACCGCCACATTAATAGTAGCCAGCATTCCTTGTCCAGTCTGGATGTACCAGGATTCCTTGTCCAGGTTAGATATGCCAGCAGCCTTCCACAGTTTTTTCTCTTTTTTGTTGGTTCCAGAATTATCTCCCCGGCTTACAAAAGGAGCTTTCTTTTCAGCCAATTTGACCAGGGCCTGGGTAACGGAAAGCCCTTTGATTCCAGCCGGATCTTGCTTGGGGCCGATGATGACAAAATCGTTGTACATAATCTCCCGGCGGTTGATACCATACCCTTGTTTCACGTATTTTTTCTCCGCAGAAGGGGCATGCACCAAGAGAACGTCCACATCGCAGTTTTTCCCTAACTCCAGGGCCTTACCAGTACCAACAGCCACCCATTGTAACTCGATGCCCGTATCTTTTTTAAAAAGAGGGGCTAACACGTCCAACAAACCTGTATTGTCAGTGCTGGTAGTTGTGGCCATGCGTAACACTTTTTCTTGTGCATGGCTCAAGCCAGAAAAAGCAAACGTGAGTAACAGGGTCAAAAAAACAATAGCCGTCTTTGTCCTCATACCTTTCTTCACAGTAACCTCCTAACTTTTTATTGGTTTGTGTTTTATTTGTTTAAGTTACTACAAGACCCATCTGTTGATGAAGTAAAAAGAGCTGTATATATTTGAGCTTATTGGGACTCGGCTGTTCGTCGGTTACCATTTACCCTGTGATTTTTTTTATTAAACTATTCTAAAAAGAAAAAAATATGGTAAGTACCTTTTTACAGGCCTGTTTTTATGTCTAAAATGATACAGAAAGGTTCTGTTTTAGAGAAAACTTTTGAAATGTCAAGAGGTTTATCTCTAAAACGCAAGGATACGACTTTCCGGAAAAAAATAAAACCGACCACTCAAAAAACAAGGTTAAGTGAGCTTTTAATAGGGTGTATCCGATAGCTGCGTTTGGGTTGAGTGGTTGAGTAGGAGAGTGGGTGAGTTGGTGAAGAGAAAAAACAATCAGCAAGTTTTATGGGTCCAGGCATTTGTACCAACATGAATGAAATCAGGATTGAAAAAAATTATGAAGAATTATCTTCTGAGTAAGGTTTGTCCACAGACTCTAATGCCCTGGGGATGTGTTGTATAATCTCTTCAATCTGAGTGGCAGGGGTAGGTTTGGCGTAATGTCCAGCCAGCCGATTGGCCTTGGCTGCGACCACGCAGGCCCTTTCTATGTCCATTCCTGAATGGATCAAGGCGGAAACCATTCCCGTTATGGTATCACCGGTGCCGCCAATGGCCTCCATGGCTTCTTCTGTCGGTCCTTCTATACTGGCCAAAATTTTGCCTTGGTGAGCCACATGGTCCTGCTTGCCTTTAACCAGTAAATAGCGAGCTGCGTTCTGATGTTTGTATGCCCGGGTAATCAGGTCCATGGCCTGGTTGTCTTCATGGAGAATAAAACCGCGGGTGTAAAAAGGATGTGGAGCCTCTTCATCGGCCAGAAAGGCCAGTTCTCCTATGTCTGGAGTAAACAGGTCGTATTCTTCAGCCTGGCCGCTCATCTTGGCCGCGTACATGAAGCCGGCGTCGGCAATTAATGTGGGTCTGGGGTCTATTTCCTGGAGAGCGAATAAAACCCGGTTGTGCCAGTCCACATCTGGTTGTAGATAGTGAAAGGTTACGGTACTGAGGCCTAGATTTTTAACCTCGTTTTCTAGATACGCATACAATTTGCGACTACCATGACCAAGACCTATATCCCCCACCAGCAAAGCCAAAGGCTCTGGTAAACCTAAAACCTGGCAAGTTTTACACACCGCACCCAAAAGAGCAGGCGTGCCTCTGCTCATTTCTACTTCCTGGTCTTCAATGTGGATCTTGCCTTGTTTTAAGGTGACTTTTCCTATTGTCAGGGGAAAATCCTGGTCTGGAACTGTACCCACTATCCCAAGCATAGTCTTTTCATCTCCTTAAAAGCCAGTTCAAGGGCATATCCGCAAAGTGTATGTCCAATATCTCTTGGGTGAGGGGCGTCCTGCAACTTCTTGCCACATAGGTTTTTGGCCAGATAAGGCACATCAGGGCATCCCCCTCCGGAAACATTGACAATGGTCAGGGTCTTTTTATCAACGGTCAATTTCATATTGGCAGCCCGAACCATGAGCCAATCTCCAAAATCCTTAACATGAAATAAATCTACAGGTTCAAGTAATGGGCTGTTTACAGGTACGACCTCTTTTGGAGTTAAACTGGCATTGCGCAGAGAGCGGAGGATGTTTAACTCCTCAATCAAAGGGAATTCTATGACCAGGTCACACCCGGTACGAATCTCAGGTGGCGGACCCATGACCTTGATCTCCCAGCCGGAAGACTTAAGGGTACTTTCTGCTCGGATGACCTCGCTGGTGTGATTAAAGACTAGAATGCCCCGATCCCATTTGGGACCGCTTTTTTTAGAGGATGGCTTTTTTCTAAATTTAAAAAACATACGGTGTGAAAATGAGTTTTGATGATTTGAGTTTAGACTTTATAGCAAAGCGCATGGGCATAGTCCATGCGCTTTGCTTCTTATATCGAGAAACACTCCTCCAATCACACAACTCGTTATTTTTCAAGAATTATTTTGTACTCATCATTTTCTGTTTCGATTTCTTTTACTTGCCACCCTTGACTGCCGGCAGCGCGGATCACGTTTTCCCTGGAGGTATCAGTATCCACCAGAACTATTAATTCGTTACTTGAAGTTGTTTTAATTGCATCCATAACCAGGAGAACGGGTTGCGGGCAGGATAGTCCGCGTGCATCAATCGTTTTCGCTCTTTCGCTCATTGTTCCCTCCCTATCTCAAATCACGAATTACGCTTTCTTGCGCATGGTGAAGCCAATAAACAGACAAACTAATAAACCAATAATAACCGCGGCCATACCGTGGGGACCAATTCCCTTGGGTGAGCTGGCCAGACCGAAATTATGTGCAAAGCCGGCGCCGACTATCATACCCAGGACAAACACGGCAGCATCTCCATCTCCTTCACCGGCCATAAATAACTGTCTGCCAGGACATCCTCCTGCCAGGGCAAAGGCCAGTCCAGCCAGAACCATTCCGGCAAAATTCCATAAGGTCATGGAATGGGCAACAGGTTGATTGACAAATCCCGGGTTAAACTGTCCCAGGATCAAATTGGTGACAAAAGCGGTCACTACGAGGGCAACTACTCCTGAGAAAAGATAACCTTGCCTGAACAAGATCAAATCCCGGATGGCACCCATGGTGCAAAAGCGGCTTTTCTGGGCCAAAAAGCCGATCAAAAGTCCAACGCCAAGGGAAATGGCTAAAGGAGCGTGCATGGCTCCTGGTCCTTTTACACTGTAAAAAAGGACTCCGTTTTTGGATTGCCCCGGGATTTGGGGAAAGATAAGCATGAGCAGGAGAAAACCAAGCATGATCAGGGGCAGGATAAGTCCGACAGAAGTATAAGTTTTTTGTGCCCGTCCAAGATTGTACCCTTTTTTAAGGAACAAAGTGCCAATCCAGATACCGAAGGCGAGGCCGATTAATCCAGCAATAGCATTTCCGTCACCTCCGGCCAGGCGAAGCAGGGCACGCCAGGGACATCCTAAAAAGACCAGGGCGCCGATCATGGCAAACGCACCCAGGACAAAACGGACAATAGGGGCAGAACCGGCCCGCGGTCTAAATTCGCGAAAAATTAAAGCGGCAATGAGTGCTCCAAGGACAAAGCCAATAATTTCCGGTCGCATGTATTGGACTACTGCCGCACGGTGCAAGCCCAGGCTGCCTGCAATATCCCGCTCAAAGCAGGCCACGCAAACACCCATGTTGGCAGGGTTCCCCAACTTTTGTAACATCGGGGCCAAGATGCCAATGACACTACCCACCAGGATAATTCCCGAGCGGCTACCCAAAAAGTTGTTCAGTTTCTTCATATATACCTCCCTAGTTTAAGTTTTATGTCTATAGAGTTTGGAGTCAGTTTGAGATGTTTGTGTGGTGAGCTTTTTATGTTAGCTTGCGAGTTGTTCCTGCTATTACAAAGGTTATATATCTTGTACGGATGAACTCTCTATTGAAGAGTAAACAGTCTTAAAAGGAAAGAAATCGACTTTCTATATGCGCGTTAAATATTAATTTTTCAAATTAAATTTTCTAATTAAAAATTTGGTTTTTTATAGAAAAAAATGTTCGCACGAAAATCATTTTTTTACTCCGTCCTGATAGCCAACCATGCGAAATGGTTTTCAAACATCAGCACAACAATGTGTTAAATCTGAACGAATTTCTAGTGATTATTTATTTTTCCAAAAGCACGGTTCTTGCGTGTGCATACGATAGCTTCACTTTAGAGACTTTTTTCTTTGGCCTACTCAACCACTCAACTACTCACTTACTCAACCAAGTTGCAGCCAATGGATGCACCCGTTCTTGCGGCGATATTTTCTTGTCTTCACTTTAAAAAACATTCATTGTATGGCTTGAATTTTAACCATGAGACGAAAACTTTTTATAACCTAAGTTAAGCGATTTTTAATTTAGTTCTACCGTAAACACATTGGAGTAAAAGTAGATTTTGAGCCAGCGATTTTCACCCAATGTGTAGAGATTGCCACGGGCAGCTTCGCTGCCCTCGCAATGACAATATCGCCCCTGTCATTGCGAGCTTAAACAAAGTGTAGCGAAGCAATCTCAAAGTTTGAACTGCAAAAAAAAATAGCTCAATTTAGGTATAAATGAATAATATGTCCTTTTTACAGCGTTACTACGGGCCAATAGCCCTGGTTTTTTTGGTAATCTGCGAACTGCTTCTCTTTTTAGGGGAGCCCTTGGTAGGGCAGTGGTTTTACCTCCTTGCCTGGTGGCCCTATATCTTTTTTGTGGATTGGGTGGTCAAAAGACGTACCGGCAATTCCCTCCTTATGGACCGCGCAAGGGAATTTTTGTGGCTCATACCCTGGTCAACCTTTTTCTGGCTTATCTTTGAATGGTTCAATCTTTTTCTCAAAAACTGGCACTACGTGAACATCATTTCTTCTATCCAGCTAAGGTGGGCTGGTTATTTTCTCTCCTTTGGCACAGTGCTTCCCGGTCTTTTTGAAACCTATGAGCTCCTTGCCTCCTATAAAATTTTCAGCGACCGCAATGTAAAACCGGTCCGGGATGCCAAAAAACTTTATCCATGGTTTCTTATCCTGGGGGCGCTGTTTCTGGTCCTGCCCCTGGCCTACCCACGATATTTTTTCCCTTTAATCTGGGGAACCTTTGTATTTCTCCTGGAGCCAATAAACCACGCTCTTGGCGCACCTTCACTTTTACGCGAGTGGGAAAAGGGGTCTTTGAGAAAATTCTTTTTACTTCTCTTTTCCGGCCTTATATGCGGGGTTTTGTGGGAGTTCTGGAATTTTTGGGCACAAAGCAAATGGATATACACCGTGCCTTTTGTAGGTGATATCAAACTCTTTGAGATGCCAGTGGCCGGTTTTTTGGGTTTTCCGCCCTTTGCCGTGGAATGCTACTGCCTGGTATCCTTTATAAGTATCTTCCGTAAGGGACGGACTTGGGAACGAGACAGGGCATGCATTGGCGCAAAGACTTCGCTGACGCTAAAAGTTTTTGCCTTTATATTACATCTTCTTTTCTATGCATTCATGTTTCACGCTATTGATGTTTATACCGTGAAAAGCTATCTATAACTCCCTACGTAAATTTACCCTATGGAGTACCTTATCCTGACTCTCGACGCAGACGTGATGAAGAAATTGATATTCTTAAAATGTAGTGTTTACAGATAATACTAATCTTTGTTTTCTTTTTTTCTCAAACTTAAGTATATACAGGATAACTAAGTCCTAAATTTTGCATTTTTTTTTACGGTAAATAGTTTGAGATTGCTTCGTCGTTTCGCTTACGCTCGCACCTCGCAATGACAGGATGAGCGCTATGTCATTGCGAGGGCAGCTAAGCTGCCCGTGGCAATCTCATCCAGTTGGTGAAAAGTATAATCGCCAAAGAATATTATTCTCTCAAGTTTCTGAGTTAATTTGCGAGCGCATTTTCTTCAATGCTAACAAAGACTTGGACACATCTAAGGCTTGCTTGCTGGCT
>NZ_JAGUQP010000048.1 GCF_018704065.1 Desulfovulcanus ferrireducens
AACAGGTCCAGGTCTTTGTACCAGCATGAAAAAAACCAGGACTAGAATAAACCATGGAAATTAAGTTGATAAAAAAGTTCAGCTACAGGCTTTTTTAAGATTTCTAGTCTATATTTTAAGCTTTATAAGCAATCAAGCTCATAAAATCAAATTTCAGCATGTAAATTATTTTGCTTTATTCTTGTTATAATCTTGCATCCCCCTTGTTTTTAAGGCAAAATAAATATCTAAAAGTTGTTCATGTAGAAAGCAAGTTTTTGCGTAGAGTTTATGGTCTAGGAAAGTTAATCATTTTAACAAATTAGCCTCGATAAAGTGTTTATTATAACCGTAAGGTTTGGATTTTTGTATCGGTATCTAAAAAAAATTAAGGTGGAGGAATAAGATGATTTTTGAATACGATATGGCTTTAGGCTTTATTGTTCCTCTGGGGGTAATGGTTGTCCTCAGTTCTTTAGGTGCGTCAATCATGGCCTGGTGCAGTGAGCTTTTCGGAATGTGGCAGAAAAAGATTTTTTTGGATAAATTTGCGTGGCAAATGTCTCGTCTGGCAACTATTGTCATCCTGGCCTTGGTTTTGATAGCCTTTTTTTTGAGTGTTTATGCCAAGTTTTATCCTCCTTTGAGCATTTTTTATAAGCAAAACCAAGATGTTCTTTGGCCTGGGATTATTTGTCTCGGCTTGGCAGCTATTTTTCTTTTTTCTTATTGGAGTACATGGAAAAAACTAAAAAAAAATAAAGTTCTTCATCTCATTCTTGGGATCATAGGTATAGGCTGTTTAAAAATATTTTTTATATCCCTGATTTTGGTTTTTTATTATCAAAGTCTGGGCCTGACCCCAAAGTTTTTGCCCCCTTCTCTTGATTCTTTAATTTATCCTATTACTAGCCAGTTATTCATTCTTTCATTGGTTGCTGCTGCAAGCTTTGGGTTTCTTTATTTGGTTTTAAGACGTTTCAAAGACGACTTTGGCCGGGATTATTATCGATACTCATTAAACCTGACAGCAAAGTGGAATATTTTTTCTCTTCTTTTTTCATTTTTGCCTTGTATATGGGTTTATGTTTTGTTAAGGGATAAGTTAAAAATTATAGAGTTGTATTTACCAGCGGCAACAATAGTTTTATGTACAGTCTTGATTATTATTTTGTGCAGCATACTTATCAAAAGTATTCAACCTTTGCGTCTGAAAGGGGTGATGATCTGTTGCCTAATCCTTGTCTGGATTATTTTTGTTGCCAGACTAATAAGTTATATGGAGCTAGCCAATTTAGCACAGGACAATATTCGCTTTCATCCTTTCACCAGAGAGTGGATCAGTATGTTTTAATATTTACTTTAGTTTTAGAGTGTCAAAAGTGAATTAGAAGGTGAATAAACAAAAAAGATTTTCAAGCTTTACAATCCGTTAGAACCGTTTTGTTTTGAGTCTCCCGGTTAAATTACTTTTTCAAATAAAAATATGGTGAGGATTAGTGATTACATGTCAGACTTTTCAGTTTAGTTCTCTCTAAACTTTAGATTAAAAACAACCGATTTATAAATTTGCTAACCCGGAATTTAGGTTCCAACTATTAATCAAGGAGGTTTTTATGCTCCGAGGGTTAAAATTTACCACCAAGATGTATGCCGGGACCATCGTTATTGTCCTTTTGACCATCGGTCTGATGGGTGGGCTCAATTTCTTGCGTATGCGTGCGTCTCTATTTGATCTAGGGCAAAGCTTTATGCACTCAGCTCTAGAACAACTTCTTCATGCCATGGTTATGAAAAATGACATTACCCAGGAAAAAATTAATGCTGATTTAGCCCTTATGGATGAAAAGGTTGAAGATCTTGGTTCTGTTTATTTGGATGAAACCCAAATGATAGAAATGACCATTACCAATCAAATTACCAAGCAAACGGAACGAGTCAGAATTCCAACGTTAAAAATAGGTCCCATGGTCATTAATAATAATTTTGAACTGGTGGATAAAGTACAGGCTACAGTGGGCGGGACTGCCACTATCTTCCAAGTGTTACCCGGAAAGCTCTTGCGCGTGTCCACTAATGTTAAAAAACTGGATGGTTCCAGGGCCGTGGGCACGTATATTCCTTCTTCCAGTCCTGTTTACCAAACAGTTATGTCCGGAAAGACCTTCCGTGGCAGGGCCTTTGTTGTTAATGCCTGGTATCTTACGGCCTATAAACCCTTGCGTGATCCTTCCGGGAAGATCGTTGCTGTCATTTATGTCGGCCGTAAAATAATGACCCCCGAATTATTAACTCTTCTTAAAAAATTCAATATCAAGGGTAAGGGTGAGGTTACAGTCTTTAATTCCAAAGGAGAGATTCTCTACCATCCCGATCAATTAACTCAGACAAATATAACAGATTTTGAATTTGGTCAAAAAATGCTTCAAATAAAAGAGGGAAAACTTGATTTTGAATGGGAAGGAAAGCCAACAACAGCTCTCATCTATCACTTTGCTCCCTGGGACTGGCATATCGTCCTTAGCCTCGAGAAACGGGATCTCTTCTTTGGTATGGACAAGGTTTTGTTCTCCACCAGCGCCGTTACCGGAAGCTTGGCTCTGGTCCTGGCTGTAATTTTGATCTTTTTCCTAATGAAAAATCTTACCAAGATTCTGCGCAATATTGCCCAGTCTTGCCGTAAGATTGCCGATGGTCAGTATGATACCCGCATAGAGTATGTAGCAAAAGACGTCATTGGAGAAACAGTTTCAGCCATCAATGATATGGCAAGAGCTATAGAGGATAAAATCTTTCTTCAGGAATCTTTCAGAAATGGCATTACCGCTCCTATGTTTACCGTAAGTGCCAAGGATAGGGTCGTTCAATATGTTAATGATGCTATCTGTGAACTTACTGGCAGAAGCAAAGAAGAGGTCATTGGAAAATTAAAAGGTTATGAGCTGTTAAATTACTCTTCCTTTGAAGAATGCCAGGTATGCAAGCCCGTAGCTGAAATCGTTATTCCTCAAGGACGGCCTTGGGCAGGAGAAGTTAGTTTTAAACATAAAAATGGAGAAGAAAAGATTGTTTTAGTCAATGCTTTTCCTGTTAAAGATAGAGAGGGTCAGACCGTTGAAGCCGTGATCATTCTCCAGGATGTTACTGATATACGAAAAAATGAAGAAATCATGGCCAGACAGGCTGAAACCTTGAGAGAGGCTGCTGCCTCCATCACCGAAATCACCGACCTCATGGCCTCTGCCTCTGATCAATTATCTGCTCAGATCGAACAAACAACAAGAGGTGCTGAACTACAGAAGCAAAGGGCCGAAGAAACTGCTACAGCCATGGAAGAAATGAATGCCACGGTCTTGGAGGTAGCTAAAAATGCCTCTAACGCTGCGGAAAATACAGAAGCGGCTAAGAATAAGGCCCTTGATGGTTCAAAAATAGTACATGATGCACTCAAGGCCATTGAACAGGCTCAGGAGTTGACCAGCCTGGTCAAAGAAAATGTGAATCAACTCGGTCAGAAGGCAGAAGATATCGGAGAGGTTATTGACGTTATCACTGATATTGCCGATCAGACTAATTTGCTGGCCTTAAATGCTGCTATTGAGGCAGCCAGGGCTGGTGAACATGGTAGAGGATTTGCTGTTGTTGCTGATGAAGTAAGAAAGTTAGCTGAAAAAACCATGGCAGCAACAAAGGAGGTTGGTGAGGTTATTTCTTCCATCCAGGAAGGTACGCGTGAAAATATTGAAGATACAGATAAGGCGGCTCAGGCTGTACAGGAGGCCACTGAGCTGGCTAATAAATCCGGTCAGGCCCTCCAAGAGATCGTACGTATTGCTGAAGAAAACGCTGATCAAGTTCGGGCCATTGCTACTGCTTCTGAAGAACAATCAGCAGCCAGTGAAGAGATTACTAGAGCGGTAGAAGAGATAAACAGGATTTCAGCCGAGACAAGTAGTGGCATGCAAGAGGCAGCCCAAGCCATTGCTGAATTGGCATCTCAGGCACAGAAGCTTAAAAATTTAGTCCAGAAAATGCAAGATTAGGGTTCATAGTTAGTCAGGGGCCAGAGTTAGTTCTAGCCCCTGACCTTAAACTTCCCGCAGGTAAACTTTTCCCCTTCCGGACAATATCCCAGCCTTTCACATTTTGGACCGGCAACAGCAAAGATGACCGGTAGTTCCTGACGCAAAATCTTAAGCATTTTCCAGGCCATTTTGCGGATCTCCCATTGTGCCCGCTCACAGCACCTGAGTTCAAAAAAATGTAACAGGCTACGGCAGTTCATGGTGAAGACCACTTTGGATTCACATGCCTGGGGAAGGACAAACCGTGCGTCTTCATTGGCCTTTTTCCCCAGGCCATTATCTTGTAAAATCCTTTTTAGGTTACGGTATGCTTTCCCTATTGTTTGCATACACTGTTCAAATTCGACCTTAGCTTCGGGTATCTTGGCAATACTGGGAGGCAGGATATAATCAAAGTCACTTTCATCAACATACCGCTGGCTCTGCTGGGAGTAGGATGCAATGCGATGTCTTACCAGTTGGTGGGTAAGAGCCCTGGAAACTCCCTGCACGGCAAAGGTGAAACTTACATGCTCAATAGGGCTTTCGTGTCCGGACTCTAATATTTTGGCAATAAACTCAGCCTGCTTTTCTTTCTCTATCTTGCCTGAAACAAGGTCGTCCCATATGTCTCCTACGAATCCTGCACTATAGCACTGTCTGAACGCAGCATAAATGAGAGACAGTCCGCTGTCTGTTTTACTGAGTAATTTTATTTCCAGTTTTTTTTCGGGCATTTGTTAATCCTCGGTGTCCAGGGGCAAGTAGCCTTGATTTTGAGGGGATATTTTCAAATGCGTATAAGCTCGGGCAGTGGCTACTCTGCCCCTGGGAGTTCTTTTTAAGAATCCGCATTGGATAAGGTAGGGTTCATAAATTTCTTCAATCGTGCGTACTTCTTCGGAAACCGCAGCGGCAATGGTTTTTACGCCTACAGGTCCGCCGCCAAAGTGGTGAATAATACATTCCAGAATCTTGCGGTCCATCATATCCAGACCACTGCCGTCCACGTCCATGGACTCAAGGGCCTTGGCAGCTACCTGGGCATCAATCTGGTTGAAGCCTTTGACCAGGGCAAAGTCACGAACCCGGCGCAAGAGCCTGTTGGCAATACGGGGGGTACCACGTGATCTTTTGCCAATTTCCAGGGCTCCATCTGCAGAAATGTCCAATCCTAAGATTTTGGCTGCTCTTTTTACAATTTCGGCCAGTTCTTCAGCTGAGTAAAAGTCCAGCCGGCAGATCACGCCAAATCTGTCTCTTAGGGGGGATGTCAAAAGACCGATACGTGTTGTTGCTCCAACCAGGGTAAATGGCTCTAGATCTATTTTTACGGTCCTTGCCCCAGGCCCTTGTCCAATGATCAGATCCAGTTTGAAGTCTTCCATGCCCGGGTAAAGAATTTCCTCAACAGCCGGAGGGAGCCTGTGGATTTCATCAATAAACAATATATCATTTCGTTTTAGACTGGTCAGGATGGCGGCAAGGTCTCCACTTCTTTCCAGCACAGGGCCGGACGTGCTGACCATATTGACCCCTAGCTCTTTGGCCATGATTTGGGCCAGGGTAGTCTTGCCCAGGCCGGGATTGCCATAGAGCAGGGTGTGGTCCAGATGCTGCCCCCGTTCCCTGGCTGCCTGCAGGTAAATCTTGAGATTGTTGCGGACATCATCCTGGCCGATGAAGTCATCCAGAGTTTGGGGACGAATGTTTTCTTCCATATAGGTTTACAGTTTTGTAAGTCTGTAGGTTTGTAAGTTTATAAGTTATTTTGCCTCAACTTTCTGAGTTAATTTGCGAGCGCATTTTCTTCAATGCTAACAAAGACTTGGACACATCTAAGGCTTGCTTGCGGGCTGTG
>NZ_JAGUQP010000049.1 GCF_018704065.1 Desulfovulcanus ferrireducens
AAAATTGTTCTTGAAAACAAAATAAACTAACCAATAAATTTTAACCATTAACTATTGACAAAAAACACAGTTGCTGAGTTAATTTGCGAGCGCATTTTCTTCAATGCTGACAAAGACTTGGACACATCTAAGGCTTGCTTGCGGGCTGTGCATAATGGGGTTAGTCAATAGAATGTTACTTAATGCCTTTTCTGTTGTTATGATGGGTTTCGAAAGTTCGATGGAATAACCTCCCTACACACAGCACTTCCGCAATCTTCGCCAAGATGTGTTACCCAACCCGTTTGTAATGCATTTCAGAAAATGCACTCTTCGATTGTGTAGTAATTTGAGGATGTTAATCGTGTCAGAAGTTGAGTCCTTAAATATAGATTGTTCAGACTGAAGTAGTTCCTCAGTTTACCGTACATTTAAGGAGATGCACCCTCGTTGATTTTGACAGAATATTTTAAGTTTGTTTTATGTGAACAGGCAGATTTTGCATTCCTTGGCGTATTTTAAAAAGTCTTCGGCTGTCCACACAACCACACCATCAATGAGTTTATCTTCCTTGATTTCCATCATGTCCACAGTCATTTTACACGCGACCAGTTCTACACCTTCCAATTGAGCCATTTCTTGGAGTTCAGCCAGGCTAGGAATGTTAGCCTTAGCTGTTTTCCTTTTCATGATTTCAGTTGCGATGGTGCTTACTCCCGGAATAGCTCCCATAACTCCAGGAGGAAAAAATTTGGCCCTTTCAGCGCCGCCCTTGAGTAGTAGGTTTATGCCCATGAAAGAGTAGAATATCTTGCTTTCCATCCCCAGTCGAGCCGCATTGATACCTAGTACTAGTGATGGATAGGCTCCATCAAGAGTATCTTTTACACATATGAAACCTGCTTTTTCTTTCTTTTCATCCATTGTTTTCTCCCATGGGTTTTCCATGTTGATAAAATTATAAAAAGCCTGATGCCTTTTAGGCATCTTTTTTGGGTCCTACTTTTATCGAAAGTAGGACAGCCCTAGTCACGCAAATATCCCTGCCCCAAGATTTTTCCCAGAAGAGCTGCCAGACCAAGGATAATGGCAAAGCCAAGATGGCCCCAATCAAGGAAGACTACTACCTGGGGGCTGAAAAATATATTGGGCTGGTTCTTTAAAACACGTAAAATACCTGTGAAGATTAAACCTGCCCAGATGAAGATTTTGACCCAGCCGATGGGGGTGATAAGTTCTATCTCTCTCCCTGGTTGCCTCAGGAATTTACCCAGGCGATAAAAAATTATGAAAAGCAAAATAGTGGCCAGAATATAATGGAGAATATGGTTGAGATAAAAATCAGCTGTCCAGCCAAAACCTGGAACATCGGCTAAGTAGTAGCGCTTAAATATGGGCATTTGAGCCATGCCGGTAAACATCAAGCCAAAGACCATGAAATTAAATAGTCTTCCGGACCATATGGTTTTTGGTTGTTTATTCATCTTTGTCTCCCTGCTTATCTTGAGATACTTTACTTATTCCTGTTAACAGGGCCGCAGCCAATCCGGCTACAGGCGCGCCGATCACTGCCATGGCCAGATTTTCCTCTTTGGCCATGGAGTTGGGCACAGAAGAAAGGTGCGGTCGGCCTGGTCCTTTTTCTATAGCCTTATCCAGAACATCAAAAGGCACCGGTGAGACATAGATGGTATTGGTTCCGCCGTTTTCCTTTTCTCCATAAATGTAGCCACCCATTTCTTTGGCCAGCTTATGGGCTTTGGCAACGATTTCATCTCTTGGGCCGATTGTCTGGACGTCTTGAGGGCAGACTTCAATGCAGGCAGGAACAAGTCCCTGGTTTATGCGGCCAAAGCATCGGTCGCATTTATACATCACTCCATTGCCTGCAAACGAGGGCAGGAGTTTCAGATATAGGCCAACCCCTGACTGGCGTTCAGGGATATGCCAGGGACAAACTTTTTTGCACTTGGCCCCGCCCAAACAGATCTTATCATTGATTCGGACAATACCATTAGCCTGTTTGGCTGCCGCGCCCCAGGGGCAGAGATTGGCGCAGGGAGGATTTTGGCAATGGAGGCAGCGGCGTGGAATATTAATTTCATATTCCTCTCCCTGCCAGGTAACATAGGCCGTCTGGATATAGAGCCAATTATACGGAGTAAGTCGGTCATCCACATCTTGTTTGTCTGACCAGTCAGAGGGTTTGACCCGGCTGGGATACATTTTGGGAAACGGTTTTTTGGGTCGAGGAAATTTATGTGCGTTTGTCTCTTTGCACGCTTCGACACATGCCCCACAACCAATACATTTGCTTAGATCAAGCAGGGTTGCCAACTCCTCGCCCCTGGAAGCTGCCTTGGCTGTAGAAGGCAAAACAGTAGTTAAACCTGTTGCTGCTAGACCTTGCAGAAATTTTCTTCTGGAAATACTCATTTTAAGTCCCCGAATTAGAGTTAAAGTTAGGTATTTCTAGTTAGTTTACTTGGCTCAGTACTTATTTTAAGCATGGACGATAGGTTATTTTTAAACCCTTGGTAGATTTCATATTCTCAAACTATTAAACTTTCCTTGATCCAGGTCAAGATTTAATATTTTTTTACTTTTACTCATTCACAATCAATCGATTTTATCTTCCTCGATTTCTCAATTCAACTATTTAAGCCATTTTTAAAATTTTACTTGTTTGTAACATGTTTAAAATCTTTTTCAGATCGCATTGAGGTACTTAATACTGTTTTAAACAAAGGACTAAATGATTTGAGTAACTATCCCTGAAAAATTTATGGAGTTTATGGAAGGGCAGGTGTCGGGTGTGCTTGAGCCAGGTATCTCGAGAGCCTGTGTTCAAACCTTACTTAAGAGGGCAAATTTTCATATTTTTTTCAATCCTGATTTATTTCATGCTGTACAAAGACCTGGAGCTGTTCTCAAAACTTGCTTGCGGACAGAGCATAATGGGATACTTTGGGTAAAAAATATTCTTTTATTATCGACAGTTATGGTCAACATAGCAAATGATTTAGCTCGTTCATCCCGATGCTCTGCTTTTCCGCAAGCATAACTCAAGATTGGGTTGCCCAAGCCGTGTGTAATGCATTTCATAAACCAAGACTTTCACTCAGCGGTCAAAATGGGGGTTGGCCACAGGCTCTTATGCCCTGTTTTGAGCTTAAACTGAAGCCTCACTTTTGTATCTGGCTTGTTACGACTATGTTCTATTTGAGCCAGTGGAGGTATAAAGATGAACCAATTGTTTTTCTAAAGAAGCAGGTTTTGATATGGATAGAGGAGCTTGAAAAAAGGCTTGAGCAAAAATTTATAGTTTTATAGGTTAGTTACAAATCAGCGCTAAACTTTTTTTGAACTCGGTTGGGTCTGGTTGAAAAGGTCGCAAGTTGGAAAGAGTAGAAGCCTACGTTGGAGATAACTTGTGTCATCAGATAAGTGCCAATGCCTTTCGTCTAGTCATCTCCCTTCGCTAGGGAAAAAAATAGTCATATATATGGTTCTTATTTTAGGCATTTGCGGGGCCTTGTTTTTTTTATGGATGGCCAAGCAGCAGGAAGCATTTGTTGTGAAACAGTTGAGACATCAGGCCCTGGGGATATATCACTATATTGTTTTGGCCAGGGAATGGATCTCTTCCCATGGTGGCATATATATAAGGAAAAATGGAAACTTTCACTTGATTACGCCGTCTGTTTTTACTCGAGAGATTGCTTTGTTTACCAAAAGAAAACGGCCTTATTCCGTGAAAATTGCCACGCTGGACAGCAAAAACCCTGCGCACATGCCGGACCAATTTGAATGCAAGGCCATAGAACTCATGCAGCAGGGCAGGGAGCGGGAATTATGGAAGGTCGTTGGAGATAAGGATAAAGTTATTTTTCGCTATGCTGCCCCTCTTATCTTTGAAAATGAATGCGCGAAATGTCATCAGGATTTTAAAAGATATAACATTGTCGGCTGTATCAGCATTTCTTTCCCAGCAACTTCCCTATTCAAAGAAGTAGCGAAAAATAAGAATTATTACTTTATTTATCTGGTTACCACTTTGGGAATTGTTTTGTTTTTATTGATGATTATGCTGAAAAAGTTTGTTTTGCATCCATTAAATCAGCTCAGCATGGCCTCGCAAAAGATTGAGAAGGGAGAACTTGATGTACGTGTTGATTTAAAGGCAAGCAAAGAATGGGTCAGGGTAGGTGAGAGTTTTAATTCCATGGTCGAATCTCTGGCTTCCCAGCAAAAAAGATTGGAAGAAGAAGTAAACAAGGCCGTGGCAGATCTGTCCAAAGCATATGAGGATTTAAAGCGCATGGAGAAATTTAAGTCTGACTTTTTTTCCAATATTACGCACGATCTGAAAACACCTATTACTGCTATCAAAGGAGCTTCGGATATCCTGGCTAAAAAGTTGAAGGGTGGAGAATATGAAACCTATGTTGATATTTTAAAAAGGAATGTGACCAGGCTCTCCAGGATGGTCAAGGACCTTTTAGACTGTGCCCGCTTGGAAAGCGGAGAGCTAGAATTACATAAAGAACACCTCGATCTGGCCGAGGTTATAGAAGATGCAGTGCTTATGGTTCAGCCTTTGGCCTGGGAAAGAGAGGTAGAAATTGAATATGTCCTGCCTGGTGAACCTTATTATGTGTTTGCGGATAGAGCGAGAATCGAACAGGCCGTTTCCAATCTTCTGACCAATGCTATAAAATTTTCTGACAAACCTAGCAAAGTAGTGGTCAAGTTAACCAGAAAAAATGGCCAGGTAACCATGTCCGTGGAGGACTTTGGCCCTGGTATTCCTGTTGATGAGAGGGACATGGTCTTTAAAAAATTTTATCGTCGCGATTATGAAAAAGGTAGGGATGGCCTGGGTCTGGGTCTGGCTATTGCCAAAGGGGTTGTGGAAGCGCATGGGGGGAAGATCTGGATAACCCAGCCTGACCATCGGGGCGTAATCATGAATATTTCCTTGCCTGGGAAATAAGGCCTGAGTGCTGAGTGAGGTAAAGTTGAGGGGGTAATAGACTAATAGGGGGGATTTAATGCGTAAACCAACGATCCTGCTCATTGAGGACGACAAGGATATTCTGACCATTTTAAGAGATCAACTGGTCATGGATGATTTTAAAGTTCTCGAGGCAACTTCTGGCGAAGAAGGAACCAGGTTGTTTAAGCAGTTTCGTCCGGATTTAATAATTCTTGACCTGAATCTTCCGGATATAGATGGGGTAAAAATTTGTCAAAATTTACGACGTATATCTGATGTACCGATTATTATCCTCACGGCCAGAGAGTCATTGGCAGACAAGGTCAGGGGTCTGAACTGCGGCGCTGATGATTATATTGTAAAACCTTTCGAATATCTGGAACTGGCTGCGCGTATAAGAGTTTGTCTTAGGCGAAGCTCTTCTAAAGTATGCGGAAAAGAGAAATGTTGTTTTGGCGAGTTGGAAATATTGCTAAATACCAGAGAAGTTTTATTACAGGGTAAGGCTGTGCATCTTACCAAAAAGGAGTTTGACCTTCTGGAGTTGCTTGTTTCTTATGCTGGCGAGGTCTTAAGCAGGGATTTTATTTGCAGCCAGATTTGGCCTAATGATGAGGTTTACTCCTGGAGCAGGGCTCTTGATGTCCATATCCGGCGTTTACGTAAAAAAATAGAACCAGACCCCCAAAATCCAAAGTTTATCATTACCCATCCAGGTGTTGGATACCGTTTTGCTGGGAATTAATTCCTTGCATTTTTCTCATTGCACCAGCGTCTGGTTTAAGTGTTATCTCAACTTTCTCGTATGTTTACATCACCTGTTTTCAAATTTAAGAGATAAAGAAATAAGAATTTAGGCGTGACAGACCGTTCAACTTTCTGGTGCATCAAGACACCGTAACTCAGCTTTTGGTC
>NZ_JAGUQP010000050.1 GCF_018704065.1 Desulfovulcanus ferrireducens
CTGAGAAGAGAGTCCTGAGGCCAAACCCCATTTTGACTACCAGATTAGAAATCCTGGTTTCTTGAAAGCATTGCAAATGGCTGGGTAACCCATCTTGGTGAAGCTTGCGGGTAAGCAGAGCATCGGGGTGAGAAAGCTAAACATCCGGGACTATTTGCCATAACTATCTATAGATTAAATTGAGCGATTTTTTTGCAGTTCAAACTTCGAGATTGCTTCGCTACACTTTGTTCCACTCGCAATGACAATCTCGCCCCTGTCATTGCGAGGGCAGCGAAGCTGTCCGTGGCAATCTCACCCATTGAGTGAAAATCGCTCAACTTAGGTATAATTAAAAGACTATTCGTTTATCAAAAATACCCCATTATGCTCTGCCCGCAAGCAAGCTATAGATGTGTCCAGGCATTTGCACCAGCGTGAAAGAAATCAGGATTGAAATGAAGTGAGAAAAGATAGGGGAAAAGTAGGGGTAAGGATTAAGGGTTAAGGGTTAAGAGGTAAGGGTTAAGCAAGCTGGGAAGAGAGTAAGGTGATTGGTTTGGTGGTAGTTTTTGGGAAAAAATAAAAAAGTCCTGGCGACGACCTACTTTCCCACCCTTAAAAGGGCAGTATCATCGGCGCTGGAGGGCTTAACTTCCGAGTTCGGAATGGGATCGGGTGTTTCCCCTCCGCCATGGTCACCAGGACAAAATTTATAGTTAATAGGGGTAAGAGTTTTTTAAAGGGTTAAGACTCACGGACTATTAGTACCGGTCAGCTAAATGCATCGCTGCACTTACACTTCCGGCCTATCTACCTGGTAGTCTTCCAGGGTCCTTCAGTCATCCGAAGATGATGGGAGACCTTATCTTGAGGCAGGCTTCCCGCTTAGATGCCTTCAGCGGTTATCCTTTCCGATCATAGCTACCCTGCTGTGCCGCTGGCGCGACAACAGGTCCACTAGAGGATCGTCCACCCCGGTCCTCTCGTACTAGGGGCAGCCCCTCTCAAGTCTCCTACGCCCACAGCAGATAGGGACCAAACTGTCTCACGACGTTTTAAACCCAGCTCGCGTACCACTTTAAACGGCGAACAGCCGTACCCTTGGGACCTGCTCCAGCCCCAGGATGTGATGAGCCGACATCGAGGTGCCAAACCGCGTCGTCGATGTGAACTCTTGGACGCGATCAGCCTGTTATCCCCGGCGTACCTTTTATCCGATGAGCGATGGCCCTTCCATGCGGAACCACCGGATCACTAAGGCCGACTTTCGTCCCTGCTCGAGATGTCTCTCTCACAGTCAAGCTCCCTTATGCCTTTGCACTCAACGGCTGGTTTCCAATCAGCCTGAGGGAACCTTTGCACGCCTCCGTTACTCTTTGGGAGGCGACCGCCCCAGTCAAACTACCCACCAGACACTGTCCCCCGCCCGGATTACGGGTCGGGGTTAGAACCCTAGACTACCAAGGGTGGTATTTCAAGGGCGGCTCCACCGATACTGGCGTACCGGCTTCTCAGCCTCCCACCTATCCTACACATGATAGCCCAAAGTCCAATGTCAAGCTGTAGTAAAGGTGCACAGGGTCTTTCCGTCTTGCTGCGGGTACTCGGCATCTTCACCGAGAATTCAATTTCACTGAGTCTCTGGCCGAGACAGCGCGGAGATCGTTACGCCATTCGTGCAGGTCGGAACTTACCCGACAAGGAATTTCGCTACCTTAGGACCGTTATAGTTACGGCCGCCGTTTACCGGGGCTTCGGTTCACAGCTTCGCCCGAAGGCTAACTGCTCCCCTTAACCTTCCGGCACCGGGCAGGCGTCAGTCCCTATACTTCGTCTTACGACTTAGCAGAGACCTGTGTTTTTAGTAAACAGTCGCCCCCGCCATTTCTCTGCGGCTCTCCCAGGCTCCGGAAGTTAAATCCCTTCACCCAAAAGAGCACCCCTTCTCCCGAAGTTACGGGGTCATTTTGCCGAGTTCCTTAGCCAGAGTTCTCTCAAGCGCCTTGGGTTACTCACCCCACCCACCTGTGTCGGTTTGCGGTACGGTCTACCAGATAGTCTCGCTTAGAGGCTTTTCTCGGCAGCATGGGCTCAGTCACTTCTGTCTTATTAGACTCGTCATCACCTCTCAGCCTTAACAGGGACCCGGATTTGCCTAAGTCCCCAGCCTACAGGCTTGAACCACCTATTCCAACAGGTGGCTGACCTACCCTTCTGCGTCCCCCCTTCGCTCAAACGACTACCCAGCAGGTACAGGAATATTAACCTGTTTCCCATCAGCTACGCCTTTCGGCCTCGCCTTAGGGGCCGACTAACCCTGGGCAGATTAGCTTTACCCAGGAAACCTTGGGTTTACGGCGAACGGGTTTCTCACCCGTTTTATCGTTACTCATGCCAGCATTATCACTTCTCCTTAGTCCAGCATACCTCACGGTACACCTTCATCCCATAGGAGAACGCTCCCCTACCGCCGATTCCTAAGAATCGACCCGTGGCTTCGGTACCATGCTTAGCCCCGTTACATTTTCGGCGCAGAACCACTAGACCAGTGAGCTATTACGCTTTCTTTAAAGGATGGCTGCTTCTAAGCCAACCTCCTGGCTGTCAATGCGGTTCCACCTCCTTTCCCACTTAGCATGGATTTGGGGACCTTAGCCGACGGTCTGGGCTGTTTCCCTCTCGACCATGGACCTTCTCACCCATAGTCTGACTCCCGGGCTTAAACTTACGGCATTCGGAGTTTGATAGGGTTTGGTAACCTGGTGGGGCCCCTAGCCCTTTCAGTGCTCTACCTCCGCAAGTAAACACCCGAGGCTATACCTCAATATATTTCGGGGAGAACCAGCTATCACCGAGTTTGATTGGCCTTTCACCCCTATCCACAGGTCATCCAAGAAGTTTTCAACCTTCACTGGTTCGGGCCTCCACCCCGTGTTACCGGGGCTTCACCCTGCCCATGGATAGATCACTCGGTTTCGGGTCTAATCCGCAGTACTATGTCGCCCTCTTCAGACTCGCTTTCGCTACGGCTTCGCCTCTTCAGCTTAACCTCGCACTGCAGATTAACTCGCTGGCCCATTATGCAAAAGGCACGCTCTCACCCCGCTTACGCAAGGCTCGAACTGCTTGTAGGCAATTGGTTTCAGGTTCTATTTCACTCCCCTAACAGGGGTTCTTTTCACCTTTCCCTCACGGTACTAGTGCGCTATCGGTCGTCAGGTAGTATTTAGCCTTGGAAGATGGTCCTCCCAGATTCCCACGGGATTTCACGTGTCCCGCGGTACTCAGGTACCTCCTGCGCCACTTTCGATTTCGCATACGGGCCTTTCACCCTCTATGGAGTACCTTCCCAGATACTTCTGCTATCTACTCATGGATCGCGTTATGGAGGCCCTACAACCCCAGATGCTCGAAAGCACCTGGTTTGGGCTAATCCCATTTCGCTCGCCGCTACTTTGGGAATCTCTTTTGATTTCTTCTCCTCCGGGTACTGAGATGTTTCACTTCCCCGGGTTCGCCTCCTTAAGCCTATGAATTCAGCCTAAGGATACCTGGACATTACTCCAGGTGGGTTTCCCCATTCGGAAATCCCCGGATCACAGCCTGCTTGACGGCTCCCCGAGGCTTATCGCAGCCTACCACGTCCTTCATCGCCTCCTGACGCCAAGGCATCCACCAATTGCCCTTAATATCTTAACCCTTTATCCTTAACTCTTACCCCTATTTAACTGTCACAGATCCTGAAGCCTTTTAAGCTCCAGATTTAATTCCTAAAAAAACTTAGAAACTAAATCCTGAAACTTAAATCCACCACCTTACTGGTGGAGGTGAACGGAGTCGAACCGATGACCTCCTGCGTGCAAGGCAGGCGCTCTCCCAGCTGAGCTACACCCCCACCCCATCTCTTGGCTCATGGTGGGCCTAGATGGACTTGAACCATCGACCTCACGCTTATCAGGCGTGCGCTCTAACCGAAACTGAGCTATAGGCCCATCGGCCCCAAGAACAACCGTCCTTGAAATTAAATAGCGAGTCAGGGTCCTTATTTCTCTATAAAGGAGGTGATCCAGCCGCAGGTTCCCCTACGGCTACCTTGTTACGACTTCACCCCAATCACCAGCCCTACCGTCGGCAGCTACCTCCCTGCTAAGCAGGGTTGGTCCGCTGACTTCGGGTAGAACCAGCTTTCGTGGTGTGACGGGCGGTGTGTACAAGGCCCGGGAACGTATTCACCGCGGCATGCTGATCCGCGATTACTAGCGATTCCACCTTCATGCAGTCGAGTTGCAGACTGCAATCCGAACTACGATGGGTTTTTTGGGATTAGCTCCACCTCGCGGTATCGCAACCCTTTGTACCCACCATTGTAGTACGTGTGTAGCCCTGGGCGTAAGGGCCATGATGACTTGACGTCGTCCCCACCTTCCTCCGAGTTAACCTCGGCAGTCTCCCTAGAGTGCCCAGCTTCACCTGATGGCAACTAAGGACAGGGGTTGCGCTCGTTGCGGGACTTAACCCAACACCTCACGGCACGAGCTGACGACAGCCATGCAGCACCTGTCACTGCGCTCCCCGAAGGGCACCCCCGTATCTCTACAGGGTTCGCAGGATGTCAAGCCCAGGTAAGGTTCTTCGCGTTGCATCGAATTAAACCACATACTCCACCGCTTGTGCGGGCCCCCGTCAATTTCTTTGAGTTTCAGCCTTGCGACCGTACTCCCCAGGCGGGATACTTAACGCGTTAGCTACGGCACCGATGGTAATCCCACCGACACCTAGTATCCATCGTTTACAGCGTGGACTACCAGGGTATCTAATCCTGTTTGCTCCCCACGCTTTCGCACCTCAGCGTCAGTGCCGGCCCAGGTGGCCGCCTTCGCCACTGGTGTTCCTCCCGATATCTACGGATTTCACCCCTACACCGGGAATTCCGCCACCCTCTACCGGACTCTAGCATGGCAGTATCAAGTGCAATTCCTCGGTTGAGCCGAGGGCTTTCACACCTGACTTACCACGCCGCCTACGCGCGCTTTACGCCCAGTAATTCCGAATAACGCTCGCACCCTCCGTATTACCGCGGCTGCTGGCACGGAGTTAGCCGGTGCTTCCTCTGGAGGTACCGTCAAACTAATAGCCTGTTCGACTACTAGCCGTTCTTCCCTCCTGACAGAGGTTTACGATCCGAAGACCTTCTTCCCTCACACGGCGTTGCTGGGTCAGGCTTGCGCCCATTGCCCAATATTCCCCACTGCTGCCTCCCGTAGGAGTCTGGGCCGTGTTCCAGTCCCAGTGTGGCTGATCATCCTCTCAGACCAGCTACCCATCGTCGCCTTGGTAGGCCGTTACCCCACCAACTAGCTAATGGGACGCGGGCTCATCTGCAGGCGGTAGCTTGAATCAGAGGCCACCTTTACCGACCACATCTCTAAATATGGCCAGATTATTCGGTATTAGCTCCGCTTTCGCGAAGTTATCCCCAACCTACAGGTAGATTACCCACGCGTTACTCACCCGTGCGCCGCTCTACTCACCACCCGAAGGTGGCTTTCTCGCTCGACTTGCATGTGTTAGGCACGCCGCCAGCGTTCATTCTGAGCCAGAATCAAACTCTCCAGTTTAAATTCTTATATAACTATAGCAATTTTACCTCACCCTGACTCGCTATTTAATTGTCAAAGACCGTCGTTCCGGCAAAGACGAAGCTTTTAGCTCCAACCTCCGTCCCTGTCAAGAACTTTTTTTAAAAAGAACAAATTCACTTCCGCTCAACCCTCTTTCGGCCACTCGCAGAAGACTTAATCTTTTAATCTATTCTCTGTTTTTGTCAAGAACTTTTTTTCAACCCCGAACTCAAAACCAATCGCCTTGAGC
>NZ_JAGUQP010000051.1 GCF_018704065.1 Desulfovulcanus ferrireducens
GACCAAAAGCTGAGTTACGGTGTCTTGATGCACCAGAAAGTTGAACGGTCTGTCACGCCTAAATTCTTATTTCTTTATCTCTTAAATTTGAAAACAGGTGATGTAAACATACGAGAAAGTTGAGTTAATCAGAACATCTAATGGATACACCCCATATAATCAGTATGTCAGTACTTTTTATTGGGGCGAAAGGGTAGGTGAGTGAGCCACTGTTTAAACTTGGGAAGCGGCTAGACAGATTGACTCTTTATCTCCCGATACTCTCCCCCAGCCTGGGTAACTTCTTCCAAGACTTTCTCTATAGCTTGAGGGAGAGCTTTGTTCACTTCTTGCGACAATTGCATGGACATTGTTTGCAAATCCGACGGCTGGATACCAATGACAATAGTGTCTGGGCTGTTGCCAATAAGCTGGCAATAGATCAGCGTATCCACAAGATCGGTTTGGTGCAGGGAATTTTTAAAGGACAGGCTGTTACGCAAGTCATCTCCGGTCAGGCGATAAACACTGCCAGGCTCTTGATCTCCCATTACAGCGTCTACAATAATCAATTTATCGCTCTGAGTAATATAATCCATAAGGCGCATCCCTAAAGTGCCTCCATCCAGCAAGCTTACGTTACTGGAAAATTCATATCTCTCCTGCAACTGCTCCACCACGCGTACCCCAATACCTTCGTCAGTATACAGGATATTACCCACCCCCAAAATCAAAATCTGCGGTTTATCGGCAACCATCTCTCCCCCTCCTGATAATCTATATTCAAGATACTATGTTTTAGAGTCTGTGACCAAACCCCATTTAACCGCTGATTGAAAGTCCTGGTTTCTGAAATGCATTACAAACGGCTTGGGTAACCCAATCTTAGTGATGCTTGCTTAAAAAAAAGAGCATCGGGATGAATGGGCTAAATATTTTGCGATACTGACCATAACTATCGATAATAAAAGAATATTTGTTTACCCAAAATATCCCATTATGCTCTGTCCGCAAGCAAGTTTTGAGAACAGATCCAAGTCTTTGTACCAGCGTGAAAGAACCCAAAACTGAAATAAACCTTGGAAATTAAGTTGATAAAAAGGTTCGGCCACAGGCTCTTTTACATAAAAAAGGGTCTGAGTAGTCAGACCCTTTTTGAGAAGTCAACTGAGTTTATTTTTATAGAACCCGGAATTCGTAAGTCTGATTGGAATTAGGATCAATGACATGTACACCACAAGCAATACATGGATCAAAGGAATGTATGGTTCTTAAGAGCTCTACTGGCCTTTTGGGATCGGCAACAGGAGTACTCATCAAGGCCTCTTCCAAGGGGCCTAATTTGCCCTGTGCACAACGAGGACCAAAATTCCATGTGGAAGGAACAACCAATTGATAGTTTTCAATTTTACCGTCCTTGATTTTGATCCAATGACTTAACCCACCTCTAGGCGCAGTGACAAAACCAACACCCATGGCTTC
Organism: Desulfovulcanus ferrireducens; assembly: GCF_018704065.1. Taxonomy (NCBI): domain Bacteria; kingdom Pseudomonadati; phylum Thermodesulfobacteriota; class Desulfovibrionia; order Desulfovibrionales; family Desulfonauticaceae; genus Desulfovulcanus; species Desulfovulcanus ferrireducens. Next base: position 1,462 of record NZ_JAGUQP010000051.1, read on the forward strand.
ATCAGGCATTTCCCATTCCTGATAAATTTTGGTTTTTCCCTTGTGCACATTTTCTTCCAAGGCTTTTATCCATTTTCCCAACCTGGCTGCAATGACTTGGGTTTCAATGCCCCTGGCTGCTGTGCGGCCTAATGTGGAAAACAGGGCTTCCGGTCCTACACCAAGTTTGTTTAAAACCATATCCACGGCAGCTTTTACATCCTTATGCCCCTTGGAATAAGCAACAAGCATGGAAGCCAGCGGTCCGGTTTCCATCGCCTCACCCTTATATCTGGGAGCCTTCAGCCAGGAATAACGGTTTTTGTCTTCCAGGCTGGTGTACTGAGGTTTGGTTTCACCTTCATAAGGATGTTTTGCTGCTTCTCCTTCGTACCAGCTATGGCTTACATGCTCCTTAATCTCATCAGGATCAAACATCTCCACATTCTTCAAGTTACGGTTAAAAATCACTCCCGCAGGCAGATATCTGCTTGCTATATCATTGGCCTCTTCCGGAAATTCACCAAAGGTCATGAAGTTAGTGCATCCGCCAATGCCTGCCCAATCTTTATAATAAGAAGCCACGGCCAAAAGATCCGGAATATAGACTTCGTCCACAAAGGCCTTGGTTTCCTGCCATAACTTCTTAAATTCATTAATTCGATCTAAATTTAAAGCTTCATAATTGGTAACTCCACCAGTCACGGTAAACTGAGTATGCGGGTTCTTACCCCCAAACACAGCCATGGCCCGCGCTGCTTTAACCTGAAGTCTCAAAGCCTCCAGATAGTGAGCCACAGCAATAAGGTTTACCTCTGGCGGCAGGTAATAGGCCTCGTGGCCGCCCAGAAAGTAGGCATTGGTAAAGATGCCCAATTGTCCACTATCCACCAGGGCTTTTAATTTCTCCTGAACAGCTTTTAAATCACTGGCTGTTGTTTTTCGAGGGGAGATGTTTTGAGCAATTTTGGCTGCTTTACTGGGATCAGCCTGCAAGGCAGAAACAGCGTCCACCCAATCCAGGGCATGCAAGTGATAGAAGTGAACAATATGGTCATGCAGATATTGTGCGCCCATGACCAGGTTGCGGATAATGCGGGCGTTTTCCGGGATATCTACTTTCACCGCATCGTCCACGCAACGAACCGAGGCCAGGGCATGAACATACGTACACACACCGCAGGTTCTCTGGGTAATATGCTGAGCATCTCTAGGGTCCCTGCCCTGTAAGATCATCTCCAGCCCACGAAAGAGTTGGGCCTTGCTCCAGACATTTTTAACCTTGCCGTTTTCTACTTCCACTTCTAAACGTAAATGTCCCTCAATGCGGGTTACCGGATCAATGACAATGGGACCAGTATAATTACTTTTAGGGGTAGTAGCCACCGCCATGGGGGCCTTTTTTGCGCGACAACCAGACATAAATCCTCCTCCTTAAAAATTAAATTTGGCCATGCAGATAATGTAATCTGTTTCTAAAGTTGAAAGATATAATCTTCCCAATATGTTATTGAGATTCATAAAACGGAGACATTTCATCCCAAAATCCGGGTTCACTGCAGCCAATACACGGATGTCCGGCATCCACAGGCCAATTGGTCTGGTTAAATTTTACCTTTGGACAATTATTATAGGTATATGGTCCTTTACAGCCCAATTCATACAAACACCATCCCTTTCTGGCCTCTTCAGAATCAAAAGACGGAGCAAATTCTCCAGCATCAAAATGTTTGAGCCGGGGACAATTGTCATGGACTGTCTCACCATAGAACATGACCGGACGGTTAAGATCATCCAGTTCAGGCATCCCTTTGGTCAAAAGATGGACAACAGTACCTACAAAATTGAATGGATTCGGTGGGCATCCAGCCACGTTAATGGCCTTGACACCATACTTTTGCAGGGCATCATTGAGCCCTTTTGATCCCGTAGGATTGGGTGCTGCGGCCTGCACTCCACCAAAATTGGCACAAGCTCCTATGGCAATGGTTGCTGTGGCTTTGGGAACAATTTCCTTGCATAATTCAAACATGGTCTTGCCTGCTACTTTTCCGTAAATCCCGTCATCTTTGGTCGGGATAGCTCCCTCAACAACACAAATATAACCATTTGGGGAGGTAATTGCTTTGTGCAGGGCTTCTTCAGCAGCCTCTCCGGCAGCAGCCATAATTGTTTCGTGATAATCAAGTGAAATAGTATCCAGGATGAGCTCATCAATAAACGGGGAGACTGTCCTTAAGAGTGATTCGGAGCAGCCAGTGCATTCAGCATTGTGGAGCCACACAACGCTGGGCCTTTTTTTAGCGGTTAAGGCCTCGGCCACCTTTGGGGCGAAACCAGGCCCCAACCCCATGACAATCGCCACACTAGTACAAAATTTCACAAAATCACGTCTGGACACACCCCTATTTTCGAGGCGATCCAAAGCACCATCCTTACCCAGCCCAATAAAATACTTCATAGGGCACCTCCATTTGGAATTTAATGTGTTAATTTTTTATCTTGTAAATATGCAAAAAAAGTATAAACTTGGCAAAGAAAATTTTACTATACAAATAAACCCTTCCTATCTGGATAGTCTATATTGCTACCTAACAGACAGCAAAATGTTCTTTAATGATTTTTACTACCTTATTTACAGATGATTTGACTTTTGGGGTGCACTGATCTGAAAAATGATCAATAATATCTGCTTCAATAAGAATTATGCGTAAAGAGGAAGGCATTTCATCAGGAAAGAGCATGTAGCCTGTCTTTAAAGTTGTTCCCAGGGTTATGGCGTGAGAGTTAACAAGTGCATGCGTGTTGAAAATGTCGTCAAGGCTCGCCTGGACAATAGTTCCAGGCGAATGTCCCAGCTTGGATGCATCAACAACAATGACACTTTCATATCCCAAAACCTTGTCAATAACTTCAAAACCAACTGTGTATAGTATCTCTGTATCAACAGGCAATCCTTCACGCACAATCTCTTCTACCACTTCAATGCCGGCGCGGTCATCACAAAGGAGCGGATTGCCGATTCCTAAAACAAGAAATTTTTTCATTGTTATAAGTTCTGTTTTTTAGTTCTATGTTGAGTGAGTTAAGTTCAATCAAACAATTGAGTTTTGACCAAAAAAAAGCCGGGAAATTCCCGGCTTTTTTACTTATTTCTTAAAAGTTCCTTAACTGCCGGTACAGATTGCCATCACTTGTGTAGACATTGAGTTCCAGGGGTACTGAACCGCC
>NZ_JAGUQP010000052.1 GCF_018704065.1 Desulfovulcanus ferrireducens
TTTGTAATGCATTTCAGAAAATGCACTCTTCAATTGTGTAGTAATTTGAGGATGTTAATCGTGTCAGAAAGTTGAGTTACTTTGCATTGTTACCAACTTGTCAACCTGCCAGCGTACTGATTTTTTTAAGTTTTCGCCTTTTCTTTTAAGACCAGTCTGATGGCTGAGCTGACATCCAGGTCGGGTTCTTTTTCAAGAACCTGATTGATTACGGGGGTGACTTCAGCCTGGGTATAGCCAAGGGCCAAAAGGGCGGCCAAAACATCGTCATAAACAGAGGACGATTGACATTGGTCTTTATGTTCATATTCTGGAGTTGGGGGAATAAACTTTAATTTGTCCTTGAGATCAAGAAGAATCCTGCGGGCTGATTTTAGCCCTATGCCTGGCACTGCAACCAAAGCCTTTTCATCCTCCCTGGCCACAAGCTGGCTTAACTGGGTTGGGGTAAAGCAGTTAAGCACGGCCAGGGCCAGTTTAGGCCCGAGTTTTGGAATACCCAGAAGAACAGAGAATGTCTCTCTTTCCTCCCAGGTGAAAAAGCCATATAAATCCAGGGTATCTTCACGCACAACAGTATAAATGTAAATCTCAAGCTCCTGGCCGGATTCTGGCAGGTCTTGCATCCCTCTGCCCGATAAAAAGACCTCGTAACCTACTCCGCCTGCAGTAGCAATTAAACAGGACTTTTGCCCTTTGAAAATAAGTTTCCCTCTTAGATAGGCTATCATAAAATTTGAGTGTTAAAGTTAAAGTGCATGGCAGCCCGTTATGCGAGACAGCTTACGGTGATTTAAATGGGTTATGGCTACCGCCAAGGCGTCGCTGGCGTCTTTGGCCCAATGAGGTTTGCAATTTAGAAGCTGTCCAACCATGAAAGCTACCTGGTTTTTATCAGCCCGGCCACCCCCGACCAGAGATTTTTTTATCATTGTAGGCTCATATGAAGAAACCGGCAAATGTTTATGGGCACAGGCCACCAGAATTGCCCCGCGGGCTTGTCCCAGCTTTAAAGCCGCACTAGAATTATAAGCTGTAAAAACATCTTCTACCGCAGCTTCATCAGGACTATATTTATCAATTAAAGCGACCAATTTGGTAAAAATATCACCCAGACGCTGGGCGAGATCCTTATTCGGATGTGGGCGGATGGTCCCTGCATCCACTAAAATAAGCTGTCCGGACTTTTCTCCTACAAAACCATATCCTGTACACCTGGAGCCGGGATCGAGGCCCAGAACCAGAATGTCGGTTTTTTTGCTCAATGTTCTATGTTCCCCGTTTTTCCGTTCTCTCGCTTTCACATTATTATATTAACTTTCCAATTCTTTTAACAGTTCGTCAGGAAGTTCGAAATTGGCATAAACATTTTGTACATCATCATGATCATCCAGGGCTTCATAGAGCTTCAAAAGCTTTTTCCCGGTTTCCACATCCACACTGACTGTGTTCTGGGCGACTTGAGTAAGCTCAGCCTCTGTATACTCAATCCCTGCCTGTGCATAAGCCTCTTTCACAGCATTGAAATCTTCCGGGGCACACCGGACCTGCCATACCTCGCCATCATCAATCACGTCCTCTACCCCTGCTTCCAGACCAACTTCAAGCAGTTGATCCTCGTTATATTTGTCTTTCTCAAAGGAGAGCACTCCTTTTTTTTCAAACATCCAGGCTACACATCCAGATTCACCCATGGAACCACCATTTTTACTCAAAATATGCCTTACTTCAGCCACTGTTCTGTTTTTATTGTCCGTGGCCGCGTGAATAAGCAGTGCGACTCCGCCCGGACCATAACCCTCATAGATTACTTCTTCGATGTTTTCAGCGGCCAGTTCGCCAGTGCCTTTTTTAATGGCTGTTTCAATCTTGTCCTTGGGCAAATTTACGCTTTTGGCCTGCTCAATGGCTGCCCTAAGGCGAGGATTGGCCTCAGGATCGCCTCCGCCCATTTTGGCCGCCAGCATCAATTCTTTAGTCACTTTGGTAAAAATTTTCCCCCGCTTGGCATCCTGTCTGCCTTTACGGTGCTGAATATTATGCCATTTACTATGTCCTGCCATTTTATCCTCCTTATGATCATGGTTGAATGGTTGAGTAGTTGAATGAGCACCTTGTTTTGCCAATAACAGTTGTAAGAGAACAGCTTTGAGAAGCCAAAAGAGGTCTTCTCATTCAATAATTCAACTGATCCAACCGGTTAAAGTCATTTATGACTTTTTATACCCAAGTCCCACTAAAAACATTTCTTTGCTCTCAGACCTGGAGCTTTTGGGTTTAAATTGTTTAACCTTTGTAAATGATTTCCTCATCTCCTGGACCAGGTTTGGTACATCAGGCCCTAAAAATATTTTAACCACAAAATGTCCTTTTGCTTTAAGCCAGTTGCGGGCTAGACTCAAAGCCTGTTCAGCCAGGTTATAGGATCTGGCCTGATCTGTAAATTTGATTCCTGTAGTCTTGGGAGCCATGTCGCTGATGATCAGATCAAATGGAGCATATTGCTCTAGAACCTCTTGTAAATGCGTATCAGAGGTAAATACATCTGCCTGGACAAAACTTACCTGTTCTGGAAAAGTTGTTCCAGGGGGATTTAAGTCAACAGCCACTACATGTCCCTTAGGCCCTACCTTTTGGGCAGCATACAGGGACCAGGAACCAGGAGAGGCACCCAGGTCGAGAACTTTCTGTCCAGGCGAAAAAAGTTTAAAGGCTTTATCCATTTCTTTCAGTTTATAAACTGACCTGGCCGGATAGTTCTCTTTTTTGGCCTTTTTAAAATAAAAGTCGCGGTACTTCTTCATTAACTTTTAGAGGTAAGGGGTAAAAGGGATAAGAAGGGGTAAGAAAAAATATTCTCAATCCTTATCCCTGAATTCTTAAAGAAATCAACAATGCGTTCATCAAAAGCAATAAACTCAAGCTCAAGAGCTGTAAAGGTCAAAACAGAGCTTGGTCAATTAAAGACTCTGGGCAGAGGACCAATGTTTTTCAAATGCATCAAAAAAGGTCAGTTGGACCTCTTTTTGGGGCTGGGGCCGGATCCTGAAATAGCTGTCGAGCTTGCCCGGAATAAACAGGCGTTTTACATTGAATGCCCCATGTTTATGGACCAGATGGGCGCCTCCTGGCGGCAAAAGATACCGGCCACATTTTCTCCGGTGTCAACGTCCAGATTAAACCAGAGATTTTTAACACAGGCAAGGATTTGGCTGTATCTCCCCGCTCTGAACTTCTTCCCCGGGTTCTGGACAAAAGTTTTAGCTATCTGCCGCCTGAAAGGCCATAGTCAATGTACGCCGCAAGCTCAAGGCGACAGTCAAGTCTTTATCTTTGGCAGTGAACACTCTCTTTTGGTTCCTGATATCTGCGACGGCTTAAAGGAATTAAACCTAAACGCGCAACTCCTTCCCCCAGATATTTCTGCCCATGACCTTGCCCAAGTTTTAAACCAGACAAGGCCCAAGTTCTTTCTCAGTATAAACTTTCAAGGCATAGACCCGCTGGGCGAGAATTTGGCTTTGATTGAAAGATGTCGGATCCCCATCGCGGTCTGGTGTGTTGATAATCCATTTCATATCCTAACCAGAATAAAAGGGAAGTTCTGGCAGAAGACGGTTATCTTTGTCACTGACTCCTGGTTTATACCGTATTTAAAAAAATACGGCGGGCAAAAAGTTTTTTATCTTCCCTTGGCGACATCACGAAAGTTTTTTTACCCACATGAGAAAAGGATAGACTATCTCAGGGACAAAGTAGTTTTTGTGGGCCGCAGTGAGTTTCCGCATAAAGATAAATTTTTTGCCGCATCCAGACTGGAGGCCAACCTTTCAGCCTCTGCCCAAGATTTTGCCCTCCAGGGGATACGTCCGGATTTTGGGTGGTGGCTAAAACAGCTGGAAATTCCCCTCTGGCCGGGAAATAAGGTCCGCCATGTTGGCTATAACGCAGAGGTTCTAAATCTATACTGGCGTAAGGTTTGTCTACAGGCTTTGGTCAGAACAGATGGACTGGTGGTTTACGGTGATAAAAATTGGAAAAATATTTTGCCTGCCAATGTGCATTTTAAAGAAGAAATTGACTACTATGGGCCATTAAGCCAGGTATATACAAGTGCCAGATACGTGCTTAACTTAACCAGCTTACTTTTGCCGTCTGGCCTTACACAGCGTCACTTTGATGTTTGGGCAGCAGGAGGTTTTTTAATCACTGATTACACTCCGGGATTGAAACTTTTTTCCCGGGAACTAACTTCACCTATCACTTTTCACAAGCCAGACCAAATTGAAGATGTTCTAAATAGACTAGAAAGGCAGCCTGGGCTGAAAAGGGATATTCAGTCAGAGTTTCATAAACTCATTTTGACTAGACATACTTATAGACATAGACTGGAGCAAATTTTCGATATATTGCATATATCCTGAATGGATTTTGTGGGGGGTAGAGCGCAGAGTTTTAGAATCTTATACTCAACTTTCTCGTATGTTTACATCACCTGTTTTCAAATTTAAGAGATAAAGAAATAAGAATTTAGGCGTGACAGACCGTTCAACTTTCTGGTGCATCAAGACACCGTAACTCAGCTTTTGGTC
>NZ_JAGUQP010000053.1 GCF_018704065.1 Desulfovulcanus ferrireducens
TGGTTCACAAGCATACCTTCTCTGGTTGCCACCGCCACATAAGGCCTGGACTCGGATACCGGAAGAACAAGCTTGGAACAGGCATTAAGACACGAGCTAAGCTCGCTTGAACGATCTTCGTTCAGCAAACCAACAGCATCGGCTCGACAACGGCGACAATGCTTCATCTGGGGTAAATACTTTGAGGCCAGAGCCTGTATCTTTTTGACCTCATCTTTTTCCGGCTCTTCCAGATCCGCAAAGGAGGTTCCTTCCACAGGACAGATGGGGATACAATTCATGATATCCACGTCCAACTCGGACATCTTCCGGGCAATGTCCGGAACATGCCCGGAATTGATCCCCGGAACAATAATTGTATTTACCTTCACAATTACACCGCGTTCCTTTAGACCTTCAATGCCGGCAAGCTGCCGCTCCAGCAGCAACTCGGCAGCCTTGTAACCTCGATAGATTATCTTGTCGTCCCTCACCCACTTATAAATCTTCATTCCAATCTCAGGATCGATTGCATTAACCGTGACAGTTACATGGGAGACATAGACCTCAAGCAACTCATCAAGATATTTGGGCAGGTTTAGACCATTAGTGGATAGACAAAATATGATATCGGGAAATTTCTCTTTGAGACGGCGCATGGTTTCCAGCGTCTCGGTCGGATTGGCCAGGGGATCGCCGGGGCCAGCAATGCCCGCGACAGTTATGCGCGGCTCTTGTTCCACAACCTGTTCCATGTAGCGGACGGCCTGGGCCGGGGTAAGGACTGCACTCGTTACCCCAGGTCTGGACTCGTTTACACAATCGTACTTGCGGTTGCAGTAGTTGCACATAATATTGCACTTGGGAGCCACGGGCAAATGCACTCGTCCGCAGCTTCCCGCTGCTTCGACATTAAAACACGGATGAAGAGTTAAGTCTTTTTCAGGAATAGCCATGGGTTCCTCTCCTTTAGATGTACCAGTAACCAATGGGTGAATCTGCCTGTTTTTTTTCAATGATGGCGTTAATGATCCTGTCCAGCAGGCTTTGTGCACCGCGATAACCCAGGTGCAGGATACGCTGGCCGCCAAAACGGTCGTGGTTCGGAAAGCCTGCTCGCACAAGAGGAATATTCCACTCCCGGGCCATTTTGTAACCCTTGGCGTGACCAACAAGGATATCCGGCTTCAAGCCTTCTGCTTCCTCGGCGATATCAAAAAAATCCACTCCTTCACGGATGGCAGGCAATGAGGCTCCAAGTGCAATACCCTTGCAAACTTCTTCTATAGCCTGCTTGAAAACTTTATCCTTGGACCCTGTTGCCACCAGGACCGGGCGTATCCCGATTTCAACCAGAAATGAGGTCAGGCCGATGACAAGATCCGCCTCACCGTAAACCACAGCTTTCAGACCGGAAACATATTTATGGCCATCAATATAGGCATCAACGAGACGGCCTCGTTCCATCTGATGAAGTTGCGGCGTCTCACGGCCGGTTATGGCCTCTAGCGCCTGGAAAAATCTGTCTGTCTCGCGCAGGCCAATTGGCATACCGATTTGATATAAAGGCATATCGAAACGTTTTTTGAGCACATTTCCGGCAGTTTCTAGACAAGAAAGGGTCCTGCCAAATTCGATTGAAGCGCTGGCCCCGGACATTTCCCTAATGGCTTCAAGCGATGTGCCTCCAGAGGGTATGGTCTCGTAATCTTCCAAAGCCTGACCATCCAGGGTTTCAGAAATATCCGGCAAAATTGTCGGGCGAATACCAAAATCTGTTGCTATTTCTTTAAGATAACGAATGTCTGCCGGCGAAACAAAACCGGGCATGATGTTTACTGTCCCGTTCTCTGAGACTTTATCAGTAACGAGTTGCTCTACTGTTGCCCTGACTGCGGCGTGCCAGCCTTCCATGTGGGTCCCGGAGTAACTTGGGGTTGACGCGAAAACGATATGCGGCAAGGCAAGGTCACTGAATTCACGCCTGAACTCCTTCAAAATCATGGGTACGTCATCACCAATAGTCTCGGTGAGACAGGTGGTGGCGACCCCTACGATCTTTGCCCCGTATTTCCCCATGACATTTAATATCCCCTTTTTCAGGTTAGGGCCGCCGCCATAGATGGCATGCTTCTCCCCCAGACTTGATGAGGCAATATCCATGGGCTCGCGAAAATGGCTGATAATATAGCGTCTCATATAGGTGGCGCACCCCTGTGACCCATGCAGAAAAGGCACACACCCCTCTATCCCGCGAAAAGCCAGCGCCGCTCCTATGGGAGTACACAACTTGCATGCATTGGTTGTGGAGACGTAAGAAGGGCGGGCCTTGCGAGCCGAAACCCGCGTATCAAGAGCACCGGGCCGAGATTCTACAACCGTTACCGGGTTATTATCACTCATTTCCTGCCTCCTTTTGTTTCTGCCTCCTGGGGGCAAACTGCCACACCGGGCTAATGACTGTGGAGTGAACTTCCTTGGCAAAATTATACATCCCTACAAACCCTTCCAGAGCTATCTTACGCTCGTGATTGTGGTCGCAGAATCCAACTCCCAATTTGTAGGCTATGGGGCGCTCCTTGACACCGCCGACAAAGATGTCCACGTCTTTTTCCTTGATAAAGGCAGAAAGTTCTAAAGGATTTGAATCGTCCACGATGATGGTACCCGGATCAGTTATCTCCTCCAATTCCCGATAATCTTCCTTGGTTCCGGTCTGAGAACCGACCATCACTACTTTCATGCCCAAATGACGGAAGGCCTTGATCAAAGAAAATGCCTTGAACGCGCCGCCTACATAGATGGCTGCCTTCTTCCCTTCCAGGTCCTTTCTGAACTCCACAAGTTTGGGATGGAGTTCCTCAAGCTCCTCTCTGACCACTGCCTCGGTTCTCTTCATGATCTCCGGATCCCTGGACTCAAAAAAGCGGGCTACCTGGTAAAGTGACTCGGCCATATCTTCGATGCCGAAGTAGGAAACACGTATATACGGAATACCGTATTTCTCTTTCATCATTTTAGCCAAATCCAGGGTAGCCCCGGAACACTGGACCAAATTCAGGGCAGCACCATGACACCGTTGTATGTCCGCGATACGGCCATCTCCGGTTATGTTAGCCACGACTTCAACACCCATACGCTTGAGATAATCGCGGATGATCCAGATCTCCCCGGCCAGATTAAAGTCACCCAGAATATTCAGGCTCACCGGGCTGATGCCGGTAGTATCGCCCGTGCCAACCAACCGGAACATCGCCTTGCAGGCTGCCTCGTAACCAGCCCGCTTATTCCCCTTGAACCCCTCAGACTGTACAGGAATAACCGGAATGCCCTTTTCAGCCTCAACCTTCTTGCAAACCCCTGCCAGGTCATCGCCTATGATACCCACGATGCAGGTAGAGTAAACAAAGGCTGCCCTTGGCTGGTAGCGCTCAATCAGTTCATTCAGCGCTGCTTCGAGCTTCTTTTCCCCACCAAAAATAACGTCTTCTTCCTGGAGATCTGTGGAAAAGCTCAAACGGTGAAGCTCAGGCCCGGAGGAAAGCGCACCACGGATATCCCATGTATAGACCGCGCAGCCGATCGGACCATGAACCAGGTGCAAGGCATCGGCAATGGGATAAAGGACAACGCGCGAGCCGCAAAACACGCACGCCCTCTGACTCACCGCTCCCGCCAGGCTCTCTCTGTTACAGGCAAGCTCAAAAGGCTGCTCACCTTTGCGGTATATCTGGTCCTTGCGTTCTTCAAAAATAACTGCTGTCTTCAT
>NZ_JAGUQP010000054.1 GCF_018704065.1 Desulfovulcanus ferrireducens
GATAACCTGCCTCAAGCAATGCTTTCATTACCTCTGTGCTCTTTTCCGGCCTGATAATAGCACGAACCATGATCATATTTGTTCTCCTTTTTGGCTTAGTGTTTCTCTTGGTGTTGGTGTTAGGCCAAAGAGAATTTTGTTAGAAATTTAAACTCATTAGTCTAACAAACCAAATTCCACGAGCAGGTTTTCCAATTCTTCTATTGGGAGAGGCTCAGGAATCACGAACATATCATTCTCATCGATGTTTTTGGCCAGATTGCGGTAATGTTCGGCCTGTTCTGCTTTAGGATCAAACTGAATAACTGTCTGTCGGTTGATCTCAGCCTTCTGGACCATGTTGTCACGGGGCACAAAATAAATCATTTGCGTACCTAGTCTCTTGGCGAATTCTTCGATCATCTCCTTTTCATTATCCACCTTACGGCTGTTACAGATCAACCCGCCCAGGCGTACACCACCTGCCTCTGCGTACTTTTTAATACCCTTACAGATGTTGTTGGCCGCATACATGGCCATCATCTCACCTGAACAGACAATGTAAATCTCCTGCGCCTTGCCCTCACGAATAGGCATGGCAAAACCACCACAGACAACGTCACCTAGTACGTCGTAAAAAACATAATCGAGATCCTCGGACTCCTCGTAGGCGCCCAAAGACTCCAAAAGGTTAATGGATGTGATGATGCCTCTGCCAGCACATCCAACTCCAGGTTCGGGGCCACCTGACTCGACGCAATAGGTGCCGCCAAACCCCACTTTGCGGATATCTTCTAATTCCACATCTTCACCTTCATCACGCAAGGTATCGAGAACAGATTTCTGAGCCAGGCCACCGAGCAAGAGTCTTGTTGAGTCAGCCTTGGGGTCACAGCCCACAACCATGACTTTCCGCCCCATCTCCACCAGGCCAGCAACTGTGTTCTGAGTCGTAGTGGATTTGCCAATACCACCCTTCCCATAAATAGCTACTTTTCTCATGGTAACCTCCCAGTTAAAGTGTTTTGATACTTAAAATTTTTGATGTTTGATGACTCTATAATGGCAAGGGACGTGCCAACGGTTCTAAAAAATCGCTATGCTTATTTGTAACCCTTGAAACTGATTGTTTTTTTTCAACAAAACAGAGTAATTCTCAACAGTTACAAGAATAAATACGTACAATCATACAACAAACAATTTTGTCTTCTGTTACACTTTTGTAGTCTACAACATTGATTTGCTAAGATAGGTTACGAGGTAACACTTTAGAATTTAATGATTTTAGCGTCGATAGATTATGTAAAGCAGTGGCATTAAAAATGCATTAAAGCTTATAAAAGGAGTGATGGTTATGCTTATAGATACTACCCTGCGTGAAGGAGAACAGAAATTTGGGGTCTATTTTGACCTTGAAACAAAGAAACAGATAATAAATGGACTTATTGAATTTGGTATAGAAGAAATAGAATTAGGCGTCATCGGCCCGGACGAGAATAAGGAAATATCAGAACTTATACATTGGACAGAGACCTTAACCCAAAAAACCAACAGAAGTATCTGGTCTCCCTGCAAGACAGAATATGTTAAGCTGGTCGCCAAACTTGGTGTGGAGCGGATTAATATCGGGGTGCCTGTTTCAGATAATCATATTAGCAAACGACTTAAACTTTCCAGAGCCGGCTTGCTTGAACGATTACACCAGGTTGTTAAAGCTGCCCAAGATGCCGGACTAAGTTATATCTCTGTAGGGCTGGAGGATTTGTGTCGAGCTGATTTAAGTTTTGCTCTGGAAGTTGCCCGCACAGCAGTTACTTCAGGGGCCAAACGTATCAGACTATCAGATACAGTAGGTTTGCTCAGTCCCATAGAAATTGCCGATCTGGTACGTAAATTTAAAAACGCTCTGTCTTGTCATTTGGCTGTACACTGTCACAATGATTTTGCTCAGGGCACAGCCAACGCCATTACTGCAATCTTGGGCGGGGCAGAATTTGTAGATGTTTCTATTCTGGGTCTGGGAGAGCGGGCAGGGATTGCTGCTTTAGAAGAAGTGGCTGCTTATCTTTATTTTCGAAAAAAGGCAGTCCATTACAACATGCCCATTGTTCGTGATTTATGCACCTTGGTATCCAAAGCAGCAAAAATACCCATCTCTGAATCAAAACCCATTGTTGGAAAGTCTATTTTTGCCTGTGAAAGTGGGTTGCATATTCATGGGATAAACATCGACCCCATGCTCTTTGAACCTTTTGCTCCGGAAACAGTCGGCGCAAAACGCAAGATCGGGCTGGGCAAGAAGAGCGGTCGTGCCGCGGTTATGTCTGCCTTAAAACGTTTCTATCCTTCCTGCTCTAGCCACTGTTTGGAACAGCTCAGCTCTTCCTTGGTGTCAACCGTGCGTTCTCTGGCCAGAAAACAGGGCAGGCCCCTCACAGAGGCGGAAATCCGCGGCCTGTTACAAGCTGAGTTTAAGAATCCAGCACAAATTTGTCATAGATAAAAAGACTATCCGGAAACTATCCAATCTTTCTCCATATCCTCAAAACTTTCGCCACCGAGCACTTATCATACGTGGCCTGGTGGCGAATGAATAGAGACATGGACAAGGCTTATCCGCATCCTCCCCCTCCGCCTGAACAACATCCTCCGGCCAAGCCGCGTCTTCTACCTTTTAAGACAGAAGTATCTTCTGCGCCGTAAACCGCAGCAAGTCCGGCATCAATGAGCCCGCTACACTCAGCCGGAATAACGCCATTTTTCTCCAGAATTTTCCTCGGCGAATCTCCCATGGAGCTGGCCAACACGGCCCGGCAGTCTTGAAGAAGTTCTGACAATTCCTTCCACCTTTTGGGACCAGAACCTGGCTTGGGCGTCGTCCGTTCTTCAACAAGATAATATCCTCCCTCCTTTTGCCCCCAGATTTGAAGCCTTCTCGCTTCTCCCAAATGTTGGTTCACAAGCATACCTTCTCTGGTTGCCACCGCCACATAAGGCCTGGACTCGGATACCGGAAGAACAAGCTTGGA
>NZ_JAGUQP010000055.1 GCF_018704065.1 Desulfovulcanus ferrireducens
TTTGCAATGCTTTCAAGAAACCAGGATTTCTAATCTGGTAGTCAAAATGGGGTTTGGCCTCAGGACTCTCTTCTCAGATTGCTTAACCCTTACCTCTTAACCCTTAATCCTTAACCCTATTTTTCCCCTTAAACCTTTTGCATTTTTGTTTTTGTTTTCTTTTTGAGTTTGCCTCTAACTCCTCCAGATTCAACCAACCTTCCTGGCTTACAAGCCGCCTTGCTGCCATGACAGCGATGAGCATTGCGCCAAAGGCATTTGCTCCTGCCAATGTGAACATGATTAACAATTGATAGGCCACCGCTTGCAAGGGAGGAGACCCCGCCAGGATTTGACCTGTCATCATTCCCGGAAGTGAGACTATCCCCACAACACTCATGCAATTGATAACAGGGATCATGCCGGTGTATACTGAAGTACGCAGAGGTTCATTGAGGGTTTCTGAGCGACTTGCGCCAAAAGCTAAATATAATTCAATTTCTGCTCGCCGGCTAACAAAGTAGTCTAAAAATCGATCCAGGCCTAATGCTATTCCATTAAGAGAATTTCCAAGGATCATTCCTAGAATGGGAATGATATATTGAGGATGGTACCAGGGTTTTACCCCGACGACTACCTGGGTTATGAGGCCACCGACAAAAAATGAGGAAAAAAGCATGGTTAGCCATGTGTCCCATCTAATCCCTTTATATTTCCACGCAGATCTTGCCACGGCTTCACGCCCGGCAAAAAAGACCATCACTAAAAGGAGTGCTATCACAGGTAAAGGATGGCGAATGGCAAAAACCTTTTCCAAAATTAGACCTACCAGCCCCAACTGAACCGTGGCTCGCAAGGCTGCCAGGAGCAGACGACGCTCAAGGCCAATTCTTAGCAGAATGGAAATGATGGCGGCTACCAGAATCAGAGAGGTTGCCAGAAAAAGATCAAAAGGGGTAAGTTTGATTAATCCGTTCATAGGCCTTTATTTTTTGCGAGTAATGACTCTATCTTCTAACCTAAAAATTTGATCTGCCAACTTTGCCAACTTTTCATCATGGAGTACGCACAGTACTGCCCGTCCCGGCCGTCTGGCCTGGTCTAGGATAAGTTGAAAGCAAATTTCACGGTTTTCTTGGTCAAGGCCGGAAATTGGCTCATCAAAAATAAGAACCGGCGGATCCCATAAAAGGGCTCGTACAATGGACAGGCGGTGCCTCTCACCTCCGGAAAGAGTGCTCGCATCGCGGTCCCAATTTAAGTATCCAAGCCCGACCTGATTAAGTAAGTTTTGAGCTTTGGCCTGATCAAAGTCTTTGTTGGCCGCGATTTTCAGGTCAAAGGGAAAGGTAAGATTGCGTATAACGCTACCTTTCAGTATTGGCGCGTCCTGGGCAATAAGAGTGACTTTGGAACGCCAGAGCGTAAGTTCCTTATAGGAAAAATCTTTTCCTTGAAGATGATAGCACACTCCACGGGTTGGATTTAAAGCAACTATCTGCCTAAGCAAGGTACTCTTTCCGCAACCTGAAGGCCCTTCAAGTAAGGACAGGGTACTCTCCTCAAGCGATATCTCTACATTTTCGTAAAGGACACGGCCTTCTTTATTTGTGGCCGAAAACGGACCGCAGTAGAGGAAAACTGTCATATTTATACTTTAAGGGTGAAGTTATTTAGGGTGTCCAGAACATGCCGCAACAGTAGAAGATGCGGGACAAACGCTCAGTATCAAGAAATAAGGTAGACAGGTAAAATTAGGTAAAAAGTTATACTTAATTTGTGCGATTTTTTGCAGTTTAAAGTTTGAGATTACTTTGTTTTAACGCTTTTCGCAATGATTTAGCGCTTATCCTGTCATTGCGAGGGCGCGAAGCTGCCCGTGGCAATCTCACCCGTTAGGTGAAAGTCGCTGGTTCAAAAACTACTTTTATTCCAATATGTTTAATGTAAAAATAAATTAAAAATCGCTTCATTTAAGTTATAATTTTTGACACTCAGGGCAAAAGTAACTGCTTCTGCCCTGTATTTTGATCCGTTTAATGGGTGTGCGACAGCGCATACATGAAAGTCCTTGTCGAGAGTAAACCAAACGATGGTCCTGGTAAAGTCCTTTGCTGCCGTCGGGATGGAGATAATCGCGCATGGAACTGCCCTTAAGGAGTATCCCGCGCTGTAAAGACTTGCGAATGGCCCAGGCAAGTTTATCTATCTGGGGTGAACTGAGAAGATTTGCCGGGGTTAAAGGATGGATGCGGGATAGCCAGAGAGCTTCATCGGTATAAATGTTGCCCAGTCCGGCCAGACATTGTTGATTAAGGAGCAGGGTCTTAATGGCTGCACGTCTTTTTTGCAATTGTACTTGTAAAAGAGAAGGGGTGATGTCCAGTGCGTCTGGTCCTAATTTTTGTAGAAATGGAACTTGGGCGAGTGTACTCTCATGAACAATTTGCCAGTAACCAAACTGGCGCACATCAGCATAGCGCAGCTCATGGTCAGAGTTGGCCAGGGAGACAATTAAATGTGTATGCCTGGGCAGAGGGGTATCTTTATGCTGCCACCAAAGTTGTCCGGTCATTCTAAGGTGGATGAGCCAGACATAAGGCGGAGTCCCAATGAGGATCAGCTTGCCTTTGCGGGAAATGCCTGTGATTGGACGTGGCAGAACCTTTGATAAGTTCTTTGGCGCGTGTAAAATTTTTTTGTTAAAGCAGGTTATCTTTACTGGGATTTGACCAGGCAGGCAGGATTTGAGCGCCTGCACGATTGTCTCTACTTCCGGTAGTTCTGGCATATGACTAAAAGGCTTGTAGTTATGGTACTTCTCCTTAACTCAACTTTCTCGTATGTTTACATCACCTGTTTTCAAATTTAAGAGATAAAGAAATAAGAATTTAGGCGTGACAGACCGTTCAACTTTCTGGTGCATCAAGACACCGTAACTCAGCTTTTGGTC
>NZ_JAGUQP010000056.1 GCF_018704065.1 Desulfovulcanus ferrireducens
CAGGCAAGCTCAAAAGGCTGCTCACCTTTGCGGTATATCTGGTCCTTGCGTTCTTCAAAAATAACTGCTGTCTTCATGCTCATAGTTTCTACCTTTTATTTTTTGAGGAGATAAGCTTTTTTAAAGTTCAAAGGGAAACCCTGTACCCTGCACCCAGCACTCCTTATCTAGCTTAAGGACTAAAGGCCTACCTGTTCTCCCTAGGCAAGAAGGTATTCTTCAGCGGCCTTGCCTTCCTCAAGCGCGTCCAGTATTTCATCGATCTGGTCCTCGTCTGTAATCTCTCCGTACCAGTATCCTTGTGGATAGATGACCATGACAGGCCCCTGGTCGCAAAACTGCAAACATCCAGTACTGGAAAGAAAGGCGTTCAGACCGCGGTCCGCGATTTCGCTTTCAAGGTATTGAAGCAGTTCCCCTCCTCCTTGCTTGATACATTTACCTTTGGGTTCCAGTCCCCTGAAACTCATGCATACTAGAATGTGATAGTCTGGCTTTTCCATAAAATAGACCTCTCATTTGGATTTATGGGATTATGAATTTATGAGGTCGTGGGTAAATGGGTTTATGGGGAGAAGCGTTAGTGAACTTATGAACTTCGCAACTCCCCCCATCACCTCATTCACTCATCCACCCACTACATGACCAGTTCCAGACGCTCATCAGGAGCATCACGGTCGGCACGATCAAGAAGTGTGTTGACTATATTGGAAATCAGATAGATTCCGCCACTATAACCTACTTTAGGAAAGTAGGTGTGTCCTACGCGATCCAGAATCGGAAAACCGAATCGTACCAAGGGTATATCCTCGGCCCGCGAGATATACTTGCCGTAGGTATTACCGATAAGAAGATCCACTGGATCGTTCTTGATGAGCTGGTGGAGATAAAAGAGATCTGCGTTCTGCTTGCAAACATACTCCCAATCAGCATCCTTCATGACCTCTGCAATCTGCCTCTCGAAGCGTTTTCCAGGAGTACCGGTAATAATGTACTTGGGCCGCATACCCATGCTCTTTAAAAAGTCAGTCAGTCCCACGATCAAATCAGGATCTCCCCAGAGCGCTACCTTTTTGCCATACAGATAATGCTGATAGTCGGTCATGATATCCACCAGACGACCACGCTCATCCATAAGTGACTCAGGAATCTCCTTAGCTGTAACATCCATGAGTGCCTGGATGAACTTGTCCGTGGCCTTGACTCCGATAGGCGCTTCCAGGGTCTTAAAAGGTACGTCACACTTCTGTTCCAAGGCTATGGCTGCCGGCTCCGAAGCAAAGGCGCCCAGAGCCAGGGTCATCTTGCTTGTGCCCGTCCTTTTCAACTCCTCGATGGTTACGCCGCCTTTGGGATACATGTGGTATTCGCCACGCATCGGCGTATCCAAAACGTCTGAGGTGTCCGGGAATACAATGCCATCAATTCCCATTACCTGGAGGATGCGCTTTATTTCGCGCATATCAGAAGGCTCGACAAACCCGGGAATAACATTGACCTGGTTTTCCTTCTTCTCTCCACCTTCAGATAGGTACTTGACTATTCCCGAAACCATATTGGCAAAACCAGTAACATGAGAGCCCACGTAACTTGGAGTGTTCGTGTGGATGACCAGCTTGCCTTCAGGGATAATACCGTCACTGGCAGCTTTTTTGGCGATTGTTGGTATGTCATCGCCTATGGTCTCAGACAGACAAGTAGTGTGTACCGCAACTATGTCCGGGTCGTAGACCTGGAAAATGGTCTTTAGAGACTGGCGCAGGTTTGGAGCTCCGCCAAAGACACTGGCGCCTTCGGTGAAAGAACTGGTAGTCGCCATGACAGGCTCTTTATAGTGCCTGGTCAGGTGACTGCGATGGTAAGAGCAACATCCCTGGCTGCCATGACTGTGTGGCAAACAGGCATGTATTCCCAAGGCTGCATACATAGCCCCTATAGGCTGACAGGTTTTGGCAGGGTTAATACGCAAACCCTGCCTTTCTACTATTTCTTTGGTCGTATGGTCGAGCATTAAAACTTCTCCTCTCTAAAGTTATCCTGTTAGGTTATCCGTTCAACTCTGCCTTAAGTGTCGGCCCTTTTTCCCAAGGAGCCTTGAGTAGTTCCCAGACCGGATTGTGGATCATCATGTCTAGCTCGCGGGCAAATTTAACCGCTCCCCTGAATCCTGCGAATGGACCTGAGTAATCATAGTTGTGAAGCTGTTTGGAAGGTACGCCAAACTTCTCAATAATGTACTTGTCTTTAATTCCGGAGCAGACCATATCCGGCTTCATCTTTTTGATCAGGTACTCCAGTTCGATGTGGCTTATGTCGTCAATAACCAAAGTGCCTTCGCCCATGTCCTCCCACATTCCGCCATAGGAACCAAGCACACCTTCTTCCTTAAGGACTTTATAGTATTCGGGTTCTATCCTTGGTTTATAGCGCTCAGGGTCCGGCTCCACTTTCAATTCCTCGATATTTTTGCTGTCCGCGTCTAGCTTGATAGTCGGAATAACGTGACGGCCTTCGTAGTCGTCGCGGTGGGCGAACTCATAACTGGCAACAATCGGCTCCATACCCAAATCACGAAAGAGATCCTGGTAGTGGTGGGCCCGTGAACCACCTACAAAAAGCATAACGCTCTTGCCCTTGAGACGCTCTTTGTAAGGAGCAATCTTTGCCTCGGCCTCGGCTGTTTCTTCCTCAATGACCTTTTCAATACGCTCGGTCAGTTCGGGATCATTAAAAACACGGGCTATCTTACGCAGGGACTTGGCCATGGCCTTAATGCCAATAAA
>NZ_JAGUQP010000057.1 GCF_018704065.1 Desulfovulcanus ferrireducens
CAGGCAAGCTCAAAAGGCTGCTCACCTTTGCGGTATATCTGGTCCTTGCGTTCTTCAAAAATAACTGCTGTCTTCATAATTTTTACCTTTTCATTTTTAAGGGGATAACCTCTTTTAAATCTAAAAAGAGAATATATCCGTTCCAGCAATCCAGTATCTCAGCATCCCAGCTTTTTTAGGTAAAGGGCTAAAGGCCAAGATAGACAGCCTCCTGCCTAAAGCCCTACCTATTTACTAGGCAAGAAGGTACTCTTCAGCGGCCCTGCCTTCCTCAAGCGCGTCCAGTATTTCATCGATCTGGTCCTCGTCTGTAATCCCACCGTACCAGTACCCTTGTGGATAAATGACCATGACAGGTCCCTGGTCGCAAAACTGCAAGCATCCGGTACTGGAAAGAAAGGCGTTCAGACCGCGATCCGCGATTTCGCTTTCAAGGTATTGAAGCAGTTCCCCTCCACCTTGCTTGATACATTTACCTTTGGGTTCCAGTCCCCTGAAACTCATACATACTAGAATGTGATAGTCCGGCTTTTCCATGACAAACCTCCCTACATAACCAGTTCCAGACGCTCATCAGGAGCATCACGGTCGGCACGATCAAGAAGTGTGTTGACTATATTGGAAATCAGATAGATTCCGCCACTATAACCGACTTTAGGAAAGTAAGTGTGTCCTACGCGGTCCAGAATCGGAAAACCAAATCGTACCAAGGGTATGTCCTCGGCCCGCGAGATATACTTGCCGTAAGTATTACCGATAAGGAGATCCACTGGATCGTTCTTGATAAGCTGGTGGAGATAAAAAAGATCTGCGTTCTGCTTGCAAACATACTCCCAATCAGCATCCTTCATCACCTCTGCAATCTGCCTCTCAAAGCGTTTTCCAGGAGTACCGGTGATAATGTACTTGGGCCGCATACCCATGCTCTTTAAAAAGTCGGTCAGTCCAACGATCAAATCAGGATCTCCCCAGAGCGCTACCTTTTTGCCATACAGATAATGCTGATAGTCGGTCATGATATCCACCAGACGACCACGCTCATCCATAAGTGACTCAGGAATCTCCTTGCCTGTAGCATCCATGAGTGCCTGGATGAACTTGTCCGTGGCCTTGACTCCGATAGGCGCTTCCAAGGTCTTAAAAGGTACGCCACACTTCTGTTCCAACGCTATGGCTGCCGGTTCCGAAGCAAAAGCGCCCAGGGCAAGGGTCATCTTGCTTGTGCCTGTCCTTTTCAAATCCTCGATGGTTACGCCGCCTTTGGGATACATCTGGTATTCGCCACGCATCGGCGTATCCAAGACATCTGAGGTATCCGGGAATACAATGCCATCAATTCCCATTACCCGGAGGATGCGCTTTATTTCGCGCATATCAGAAGGCTCGACAAAACCTGGGATGACATTGACCTGGTTTTCCTTCTTCTCACCACCTTCGGCGAGGTACTTGACTATTCCCGAAACCATATTGGCAAAACCAGTAATATGAGAGCCCACGTAACTTGGAGTGTTCGTGTGGATGACCAGCTTGCCTTCAGGAATAATACCGTCACTGGCAGCCTTTTTAGTAATACTTGGTATGTCATCACCAATGGTCTCAGACAGACAAGTAGTGTGCACGGCAACGATGTCCGGGTTGTAGACCTGGAAAATGGTCTTTAGAGACTGGCGCAGGTTCGGAGCTCCGCCAAAGACACTGGCGCCTTCGGTGAAAGAACTGGTACTGGCCATGACAGGCTCTTTATAGTGCCTGGTCAGGTGACTGCGATGGTAAGAGCAACATCCCTGGCTGCCATGACTGTGTGGCAAACAGCCATGTATTCCCAAGGCTGCATACATAGCCCCTATAGGCTGACAGGTTTTGGCAGGGTTAATACGCAAAGCCTGCCTCTCAACTATCTCTTTAGGCGTATGGTCAAGCATAGCTTTTTCTCCTCTCTAAGTTATCCTGTTGGGTTACTCGTTCAACTCTGCCTTAAGTGTCGGCCCTTTTTCCCAAGGAGCCTTGAGCAGCTTCCAGGCCGGATTGTGGATCATCATGTCTATCTCGCGGGCAAAATTAACCGCTCCCCTGAATCCTGCGAATGGACCTGAGTAATCATAGTTGTGAAGCTGTTTGGAAGGTACGCCAAACTTCTCAATAATGTACTTGTCTTTAATTCCGGAGCAGACCATATCCGGCTTCATCTTTTTGATCAGGTACTCCAGTTCGATGTGGCTTATGTCATCAATAACCAAAGTGCCTTCGCCCATGTCCTCCCACATTCCGCCATAGGTACCAATCACACCCTCTTCCTTAAGGACTTTATAGTATTCGGGATCTATCCGCGGCTTGTATCTTTCCGGGTCCGGCTCTACTTTCAATTCCTCGATATTCTTGTTGTCCGCGTCTATCTTGATGGTCGGAATAACGTGACGGCCTTCGTAGTCGTCGCGGTGAGCAAATTCATAACCGGCAACAACCGGTTCCATGCCCAGATCACGAAAGAGATCCTGGTAGTGGTGAGCCCGTGAACCACCTACAAAAAGCATAACGCTCTTGCCCTTGAGCCGCTCCTTGTAGGGAGCAATCTTTGCCTCGGCCTCGGCTGTTTCTTCTTCAATGACCTTTTCAACGCGCTCGGTCAGTTCGGGATCATTAAAAACACGGGCTATCTTACGCAGGGACTTGGCCATGGCCTTAATGCCAATAAA
>NZ_JAGUQP010000058.1 GCF_018704065.1 Desulfovulcanus ferrireducens
TATGATCATGGTTCGTGCTATTATCAGGCCGGAAAAGAGCACAGAGGTAATGAAAGCATTGCTTGAGGCAGGTTATCCAGCCGTGACTAAAATCGAGGTTTCAGGTCGGGGTAAGCAACGGGGGTTAAAGCTTGGCGAAATGGTTTATGACCAGCTAGCCAAGGAGATGCTCATGGTCGTGGTCCCTGAACGGGAGAAGGAATTCGTGGTCAGGGCCATACTGGAGAGTGCCCGTACAGGGGAAAAGGGAACCTTTGGTGATGGCAAGATTTTCATCTCTGCTGTGGAGGAGATCTATACTATTAGTTCCGGTAAAAAAGAAGCTTAAGGGGGAACCGGTATGAAGGAAGTTATAGCCATCATCCGTCAGAACATGATCAATCGTACCAAGGACGTGCTGGTCGAAGCCGGGTTTCCGGCATTCACAGCAGCAAAGGCCTCTGGCCGGGGCAGACGTCCTGTGGATTTTGAGCTTTTGCAGGCAATTAATGAAGACCCAAGCGAGAGCGCTGATGTACTCCCGACTCTGGCCCAGGGAGGCCGTCTTATTCCCAAACGGTTGCTCTACGTGGTGGTCCCTGACGACAAGGTGACCGATTTAGTAAATCTCATCATTAAAACCAACCAAACCGGCAGTCCGGGCGACGGGAAAATCTTTGTGCTGCCTATGGACGATGTCATCCGGGTCAGAACCGGGGAGTCCGGAGATAAAGCTGTCGACGAAATGAAAGGGTAAAGGAGATAAATTTATGCCGAATTTAAAAACACTTCCAACCATTGATTTGGATGAATGGGTAACTGATGTCATAAATCTTTACCCGGCCAAGGTGGCCAAAAAACGCAAGAGACATATGGTGGTGCGTAAAGATGGAGAAGAGGGGAAGAACCAGCAGATTGAGGCCAATGTGCGCACCGTACCGGGTATTATCACCCAGCGCGGTTGTTGTTACGCCGGATGTAAAGGCGTTGTTATCGGGCCTTACGGTGATATGGTACACATAACCCATGGCCCTGTAGGCTGTTCTTTCTATTCCTGGCTGACCAGGCGCAACCTATTCAAGCCGCGTGAAGACGGATATAATTTTTTGTCCTACTGCTTTACCACTGACATGCAGGACGAGGACATCATTTTTGGCGGAGAAAAGAAGCTGCGCGCTGCCATAGAAGAAGCCTACAAGCTCTTCAAGCCAAAAGCCATTGGCGTTTACGCTACCTGTCCTGTGGGGCTTATTGGTGATGATGTTCAGCAGGTAGCTAGGGAAGCGAGCCGCGATTTAGGCATTCCGGTACTGGCTTTTAATTGTGAGGGGTACAAAGGCGTTAGCCAGTCAGCAGGGCACCATATCGCCAATAATAAAATTTTCGAGCAAGCCATAGGGCTTAAAGACAAAGAGATTGAGGGTTTTACCGTAAATATCATGGGTGAATACAATATTGGCGGTGATGCCTGGGAGGTTGAACGCGTATTCAAAAAATGTGGTGTTAAAGTGGTAAGTACCTTTAGTGGAGACGGCTCCTATGATGAAATGTGTGAAGCTCATAATGCAAAGCTGAACCTGGTTATGTGTCACCGTTCCATCAACTACGTGGCCGAGATGATGGAAACAGCTTATGGCATCCCATGGATTAAAGTTAACTTTATTGGCATTAAGGCCATGGCCAAGTCCCTGCGTAAGATAGCCCGTGTTTTTAATGATCCCGAACTGACCGAGCG
>NZ_JAGUQP010000059.1 GCF_018704065.1 Desulfovulcanus ferrireducens
CACTAGTGTCCGGTTTAAATTTAACCAAAAGAGCAGATAAGATAGAGTTATCAAGCAAATTTAAGTGATCTAGATTGAGGGGGACTTGTTTCTAAAAAATTGACTACAAAAAGCCACCTCAAAAGTCATTTTCAACTAAAAACAGGGTTTCTAGGACATTTTTAGTGGGCTTATTGGCCTTTTAGAGAAGGGATAGGAAATGAAAGATTTTTTGTTTTATTGCGCAAAACCAACCTGTTGTGATAAAGGTTATTTTGACCAAAAACCTAAAATTACAGGAGGTTTTGCGCAATGGCCTTTTATAACTTAGTTTTTAACCAATTTCTATCCCTTATGCCCAGGCAAATTTTTTCCAAAATTGCCAATGCTTATGGCCCCAAGCGAGAGCCCAGAAAGTTTAGTCTGTGGGAACAGTTCGTGTATCTACTTTATTTTCAAATAACAGAAAGAAAGAGTCTTAGAGCTTGTATCCGAAACATGAATTCCTCATTTAATAGCTTATATCACCTAGGCGTAAAACCTGTGGCCAGGTCAACATTCTCTGATGCCAATAACAAAAGACCTTATCAATTTTTTGCAGAGTTATTTAAAGAACTTTGCCAGAGGTGTTCTTCGGTGCAGCCTAAAAACAAACAGTTTCACAAACTGTTTAGTCTTGACTCTTCAACCATCAATATGACTAAAAGCCTGTTCAGGTGGGCAGACTTTCGTACTTCCAAAAGCGGAATTAAACTTCATGTATTGCTAAGTCATGATGCTTATCTTCCTGCTGATGTCCAGATAACTAAAGCTAAAATCCATGATATTCAGATAGCCAAAAAGCTATCCTTTGAACCAGGGTCCATAGTCGTTTTTGATCGGGGTTATAATGACTATAGCTGGTTTTATAGGCTTACCAAAGAAAAGGTCTATTTTGTAACCAGACTGAAAAAGAATGCCAAGTTTTCAACTATTGAACATGTGCCTCTTGAAAAAAGTCAAAGATCAGAAGGTGTTAGTTCAGATCATTTTATAGAGGTACAATCTAAAAAGGGTACATATATTTTACGAAAGATCGGCTATAGGGATCTCAAGACCAAAAAATTTTACTATTTTCTCACCAACAACTTCACCTTATCTGCCAAGGAAATTGCTGATATTTACAAAGAGCGCTGGCAAATAGAGCTATTTTTCAAGTGGATTAAACAAAATTTAAGGATCAAGAGCTTTATCGGTCGTTCAGAAAATGCTGTGTTTAGCCAAATTTTTGTGGCCCTTATTGCCTATCTTTTATTATCATACCTGAAGTTCACCTCTAAAATTTCTTATAGCCTTCAGGCAATGATTCAAATTATCCAATTAAATTTATTTACAAACTGTAGTATGGTCGCCTTATTTATACATGAACAAAATGAACAACGAAACAAATCGCCTAACTTATTGCCTTTATTGAAATATTTTTAACCGGACACTAGTG
>NZ_JAGUQP010000060.1 GCF_018704065.1 Desulfovulcanus ferrireducens
CTTAAACAGGAGATTAGAGACAATGGAAGTGTTAAAGATAGAAAAAGAAAAGATAGATGAAGCTGTCCAGAAGATATTGGAACTGGGCGGTGAAGGGATATTGAAATGCGTTCAATGCGGTGCGTGTTCAGGTGTGTGCCCCGGAGTGAGGGTAGGACTTACTTCCCTGTGCCGGCTACTTATTCGCAAACTGCTTAACGGTCAGTTAGAGGAGACCATCGAGGATATGTCCACCTGGGGATGCCAGGCCTGTAATCGTTGTACGGAAATCTGTCCCCAGGGCGTGAGACCAATGGAGGTAGTCTTTGCTTTCAGGCGGTATCAGGCCTCGGAACTGGCCATGTCAACTTCTGCCTTTGGCCCACAGATGAATCTTTATGAAAAGGGTCATGCTGTAATTACCGATGCTGCCGCCCAAAATCGTAAAAAGGTTGGTTTGCCTGAGAATCCCCCCACAGCCCTGAACAATGAACAGGCTCAAAAAGAGATCCAGACAATTCTGGATAACAGCCCCATGGCTGACCTGGGGATATTTTAAGCGAGACAGGGGAAGAAGAAGTTGGGAAGACAGGAGGATGATAAGTTGAGCTGGTGCTAAGATGGATGGGCTAAACTCCCAACTCCCGACTCTCTGCTTGTACAGGGGCGAACAGCAAAACGCTAGCGAGGCATAAACAGCGTAAGCTATAATAAGGAGATAGGTTATGGAGAAGTTCGGATTATATTTGGGCTGCAATATACCATTTAAGGCGCCCGATATTGAACAATCTTTTCGTAAAGTTTTACCTGCTCTGGGTATAGATATAGTTGATCTGGAAGGGGCATCCTGTTGCCCTGCCTGGGGGACCGCGCCTTCTTTCGACCTGGACACCTGGCTGACCATTTCCGGCCGCAATATCACCCTGGCCGAAGAACAAAATGCCAATATCGTGACCGGCTGCAACAGCTGCTTTGGGGTATTAAGCGAAGCCAAGCACATGATCGAGCATAAGCCCGGCAAAAAAGAAGTAGTGAATGAAAAATTGGCTCAGATTGGCCGAAAATATCAGGGTACAGCCAAGATATATCATGTTGCCCATGTATTATACGATATTGTTGGCCCGGAAAAGATTAAAGAAAATATTAAATACAGTTTGGAAGGATTAAAGATAGCAGTACAGCCGGGATGCCATATTTTATGGCCTTCTGACGTAATGGAAGTGAAAGAGGAAAATCCATTTTTCCCGACACAATTAAAAGAA